>NZ_NCJX01000051.1:0-21854 GCF_002282635.1 Acidiphilium sp. 34-64-41
AGCGCCAGCCCAGCTTCATGGACCAATACAAAATCAACCCCGACGGCAGCATCGACTTCACGCAAGAACAACTCCGCGATATCCTCGGCCCACCCCCACAGCCCGTGCCGCCTTGGCACCAGCCCTTCGTGCCGTCCTTCAACGTCAAAAAACTCTGGCGGAAGGGGCCGTGATTTCGCACGCCCAAATCATTACGATATCGTAATTAAAAGTACAAAAAGACAAGGGAAGCACTTCTTTTTTGTGAACAAAAAAGAAGCAAAAAAAACTTTGTTAATTTGGGTTCGTGCCGGTGGAAACGCCCGTGCCCCAGAGTCAGAAAGTTTTTTGCTTCTTTTTTCCAAAAAAGAAGCCTTCCCTTCCCTACCCCTACGCCCCAGCAGTCGGCCGTTTGACAAACCCGGGCTCCACCGGCGGCTCCGCGAAATCCTCCGTCACCGTCACAACCTCCGCCCCCGGCGGTCCGCGCCGGCAGGCGCGCAGCAATTCCTCCACCGCCGGCGCATCACCCGCGACCAGCGCTTCCAGGCTGCCATCGAGGCGGTTGCGCACCCAGCCGGCCAGGCCGAGGCGGCGGGCGCGCGTCATCATCCAGTCCCGGAACCCCACGCCCTGCACCCGGCCGGTCAATATCAGTGATTTCGCGATCATGTGTGCAACGCCACCATCATCCACGAGTCAGAGTAACGAACGCCACGGCCGATGCAATATCGCGCGCCACCGCGTCACGCCGGAGCGCCGCCGCGGCATCGATCCCCCAGGATTGTTCCTGCCAGGCCTCGTCGAGCCGCGCCAACTCATGCGCCGTCGCCGCATCGAGCGCACCACTCACCAAAGCCAGCCCGAGCACCAGGCTACCCAGCGCCGGCACCGCGACCCCAAGCCCCGCCAAGGCCCACTCATCCTGCACCGCCAACGCCGCCGCCAATGCCTGCATCGCCGCCTCCGGCTGCGCCACCGCCATAATCCCATGCGTCAACAACAGCCGCGCGCCATACCGCTCAGCCGCCCAATCGAGCCAAGGCTGCCACTCGGCGTGCTGGCGTGCAGCCAGCCCCGCCAGCGCATCGGCCCGATAACACAGCAGATCGGTCTCGCCATAGGCCAGCAGATTGCGCCGCAGCGCATCAGGGTCCGGCGCCACCCGCTCGATCGCCGCCCCTGCCAACCGTGTCAGCGGCAGATCATCGGGAATCACCGTCGCATTGGCCGCCCGCCATTCCCCGGCAATCGCCGCCGCCAGCGGCCGATGCGCCACCGCCAGCACTGACCCGCCCGGCAGCCGCACCGGCTTGCCATCCAGCCGCACACCGAACCCGGCCGCCTCTTCCGCCACGCTCACCTCGGTCCAGAACCGGCGCATCGGTTCAGTGAAACAACGAGTTCAGCAAATTCTGCGGCCCACGCGCCGGCGCCCCACCCGGCGCCGGCAACGTCCCCCCCGCCGGCCCGCTCGGCATCGGCCCGGCATGACCCAGCCGCGCCAGGGCCAGCGCACCGGTGCAGCTCTGCGGATCGGCCCGCTTCGGCGCAAGCCCGAGATTCTGCGCGAGCCGCCCGAGCACCGTGCCGCCATTATGCCCAAGCTGCCGCGCCAGCGCCGCCGCCGTCGCGCCATAATCCCCGGCCGGCGCAATCCCCTCACGCGGATGCGCAAACGTGCCGCTCACCGAAACCGGGATCGGCGCCGACCCCGTCCCCACCCGCACGGTCGGGCGCAGAATCAGATTGAGCCGCTCCGCACCCAGATCGAGCGAACCGGTCCCGGTCAGATACATCCGGCTGGAATCCAGCGTCAGCGCCCGCACATTGGCGAGCCCGTTGCGCGCATCCAGCCGCCCGGCAAAGCAGCGCACCATCACCGGCCCCTGCGCCCCAACCATCGAGGCCGGCAACCCCGCCGCGCTGAGCGAGGAACCGAACAACCGATCAAGCAGCGCACCATCGATTTCGCCGTTCACCGTCGAAACCCCCAACGTGCCGTTCAACGTCGCCGCAATCCCCCGCGGCGTATTCCCCTGCCCGGCGAGATCGGCATACAGTTGCACGGTCGCCGCCGCACTGTTCGGCAGACCCAGCACCGTCAGCAGCGGTGCCAGCCGGAACGCCGGCGCCGCCTCGGTCACATGCACCCGCGGCGGATTGGCCGTCGCATCGATCGCCACGGTGCCCGTGATCGAACCACCCGGCAATTCCGCGGTGATCGGCCGCACATTCAGCACACCGTCATGCAGCAACCCGTGCGCGGTGATCGCATCATAGGTCGCGTCGTCGTAAATCAACTGCCCGATCGTCAGTTCGACATTGCCATCCCCCTGCCGCAGCAGGCCGAACGGCAGCGGCGTCGCCGGAATCAAATCCCCGGCCTGTGCGGCGCTGGGCGGCACGGCAGCTTGCGGCGCGGTCGTGCCGCCCGCCGCCGGCTTCGGCATCGCTTGCAGCAGCGCGGTCAGATCGATCCGCGGCGCGTTGATCACCGCCTGCAAATCCGGCGTCGCCCCCCGCGTCAGGCTGAACGCGCCGCCGAACTGTCCCTGATCGGCGGTGACCGCCAGACTATCGAGCCCGATCACGCGCGACAGCCCCTGCCCGCCCGGATCGGTCAGCAGGCCGGACAGGCCGATATTGGTCCAGGCCGGCAACGGGCGACCCGCCAGATCCGAAAGATGCGCCAGATTGGGCACCCGCGCCGTGATTTTCAGCGCGACCCCGGCAAGTTTCGCCGGGCTCGCAATACCGCCGGCCACGCCGAACTGCGCATTGCCCACCTTCGCCGCGAGATTAACCGCGAACCGCTCACCCGTATTGGCCGGCGCGGACTTGGGCACCGGCGTGCCGAGGGCGGCCACCAAAATCAGCCCGAGCGGCCCGGCCGTCCCTTCGAGCCCGACCGGCTTGCCCTGATACTGCCCCGCCAGCGCGATGTTCAACGGCTGATCGAGCGAGGCCATGGTCGCGTTCAACGACGAAATCGACAGCCCCTTGCGCCAGGTATCGAGGTTCGATTGCCCGGCGGTCAGGCTCGCGTTGCTGATCGTCGGCAGCCCCGGCGTCGCCTGATCGGCCTGGGTAATCTGGGCGGCAAACGCCACCGTCTGTAACGGCGGCAGGTTGAACCCGGCGGCATAAGGATCGAGCGCCGCCAGATCGGGGATCGCCGCATGCAGATCGAGCGCGTAGCCGTCAAGATGCCGTGGATGCGCGATGCTCCCCTTCAGCCGCAGGGTCGCATTCTGCGCACCGAGCGTGACATCGACCGGCCACACGCCGTCCCCGCCGCTCAGGCGCGAGACCGGCCCGGTGGTCCCGGTCAGCGTGAACGGCTGGGAATCGTATTGCGCCTGCATCGATACATGCAGCGGTGCTGCGAGCGATGCGGCACTGCCGGTAAAATGCACGATGTTCAACACGGTCGGCGCCGCTGCCGCAGCGACCTGCCCTGGCTGCAACGGCACCAGCGCCGCCGGCGGCTTGTAGGTGATCGTGCCGTTCTCGATCGAGACCGCTTGCAGCGCGATGCCATGCCCGGCCGAAGCCCGCGCAGGCGCCGCACCGGTCGAGGCCGGGGCGCTCGATCCATGGTCGAACAGCCAGTTGGGCGTGCCGGTCGGCCCATATTCCAGCGTGATCACCGGGTCGATCAGCGCGAGCTTGATGATGTCGATCCGGTGGCTCAGCAGCGGCAGCAGCGCCACCTGCGCCTCGATCCGCTGCAGGCTCGCCATATCGGCATCGGCATAGCCGGGCGGATTGGCCAGCGTAATCCCGCTCGCCGAAATCGTCGGCACCAGCGAGAGCGTCATGTGCAGCGGCCCGGTAATGGTCAGCTGCCGCCCGGTCGCCTGCTCCACCGCCGCGATGATGCGCGGTTTGTACGAATCCGGATTGAACGTCGCGACAAAAATCGCCACCGCCGCCACCGGCACGACGATCACGAGCGCAACGACGATCAGCGCAATGCGGCGAACTGTAATAGATTTCTGCATGATATTCCGCATACGGGCTTTTGCTGACCTTCGCGAGCAGACGACGGCCGCATTGCGATTAATTCAGAAGCCGAACATATGATCGAAAGAAAACGCGCCCGCAGGTTGCGTTTGTTGGCGTTGCGTTTGCTGGCGCTTGCCGTGGTAGCCGAACAACCGGCACGTCAGATCGCGAATGATCACATAACCCCCCGCCGCACGCGCCAGATCATCCGCTCCGAACACACGCCATGGCTCGACCAGTGCCGAGCCCGAACAGGCGATCGCCAGCGGCATCTCGGCCACCGCCGACCCGGTTGCGTCGTGCAGGTGCAGCATCGTCGATGAATACGGATGCCACGCCGCCGAGGCGGGATACACCAGCACGCAAAAACTCGGCGTCGCCGCCGTGCCCAGATCCAGAAACAACCGCGTCGTCAGCCCCGGCGGCGGCCCGGCGTAGGATTGCGGCTCGCCCTTCCAGGTCATCACCGTGTTGAACATATGCGCGCCGAAACTGGTCTCGGCGGCGTGGCTGCCATCGCGCAACTCGTAGCGGAACAGCCCGTGCAGCCAGCCATCCGCCTCACCGCCGGACGCGAAATCATACACCAGCTCGCCGTGCCCGCCGTCCGCCAGCGCATCCGGGGCCAGGATATCATCGAGATCGATCGCCACCGCATGATTGCGCGGCAGCGCGCCATAGGCCCGCTCGGCGATTTTCGATCCATCCGGCGCGAACACATCGAGCCGGATCGGCAGATCGGCCTGGTCATGCGCCATCGGCGTCGGCAGCGCGACCGAGGTGTAATGCGCGCGCGGCAGGATCGGAAACGGCAATAAAAACCCCCGCCCCAACAGCGGCGACAGGGTTTTCAACGATTGATCAGGCCGCAGATCGGCCCGCTCGACATTGATATGCGCCATCCGTGTCCGTCCGTTGCGCACCACCTCGTAGCGCGGCCGCACCACATGCCGCCCGGCCCGCACCTCGATCTGCGCCGGCCAGCGCAGGTCGGGCAGCACCATGCCGACATCGATCGCGCGGGTTGCAAACGCCGGAATCGCCTCATCCAGCAGCACCGGCGCCTCCGCACCCATCCGGTCGAGCCCGATCGCACCGGCCGGAATCGCCACCGCGTGGCTGTTCTGCACCCACAGCACCACCCGCTCGTCATCCCGCGGCGCCGGCAACCCGGCGAACCGCTCGGCGGGCCAGGCATTGGCATCATGCGTGCAGGACAAACTCGCCCCGCCATCGGTCGCATAGGTATCGAGCGCGTATTTCACCACGTCATGCCCCGCCACGCCAATCGCATGCACGAACAACTGCCCGGTGAAGGGCCCGATATTATGCGCCCGCCGCACCTCGGCGCTGCTCAGGCTGATCGTACCGGCATGATCGGGGATCGCCCGTTCGAATTCCGCCAGCACCGCACCCGCCGCATCGAACAACCGGCACCACAGCCGCACCGCGTGCCCGCCGTAGCCGGACCAGTAATTCGCCGTCACCAGCCGCGTCGCCATCCGGTCGTCATCGCGGAAGAACACGAAATTGGTCGCGAAATTCAGCGGGTCCAGATAGCGCCGCCGGTTGGTCAGCATCGCATCCGGCAGCCGCACTTCATCCAGCGTCAGGATTTTCGTCCCCACCGGGGCCAGGATTTTCACCCGCTCGGCCAGCCGCGCCGCATCGAACGCCGCGATCAGCACCGTCGCCGCCCCGCTCTCCGCCAGCGCGGTCAACGGCAGCGTCGCGAACCCCGCCCGCATCTCACCCAAAGCCAGCGTGTCGTGCACATAGACCCCGGCAACCGGAAACGCCGGCGCCAACGCCCGCAGCGGGGCGAAAATCCGCTCCGGATCATACACCGCAACCGTCCCGCGCGCGGCCAACGTTTCAGCCAGAACCACCAGCCGCTCGGCGGCCAGCGGATGCGACAGCGCCTTGTAGACCGCGTTGCCGCCCTTCACATTGTCGAACGTATCGATCTCGAGCATCGCCTCACATCCCCAGGCGGCGGCGCAATTCGCCGGCCGCCATCGGCGTATCGTCCAGCGGCGTCACCGGCCACATCTCGAGCCGCCCGGCAAAATCGCGCGCCCGGCCGCACGCCACCATGTCATCCATGAACGCACCGATCCGCGTCGATTTGCCCGGCAGGCGCGCCAGCATCACCGGCGCCGCAGTCGCCACCGCCTCGGACACCATCGAAACCGAATCCGCCGTCACCACGATCGCATCGGCCAGCGCCAGCATCCCGAAATACGGATTGTCGCCGGCCATGTTCCACACCCACGCGCCACGCGGTGCCAGCGTTTCCTGAAACATCGCCCGCGCCGCCGCATCGGTCCGGCGCGAGGGGGTCAGCATCACGCTCGCCTTGTCAGCATCCATCATGCCGGCCAACCCATCCGCAATCTGCCGGGCCGCCGCGGTGTCCAGCCGATACCGCCCGTTCGACCCGCCGATCAGCACGGCCACCAGCGGCCGCGGCAGATGCGCGAACATCGGCGCCCAAACCGCCCGCGCCTCGGCCAGCCGCGCCGGTGTCACCCGATGCATCGCGGTCCGCGCGACGATCACGTTCGGCCCGGTGATCGCATCATGCGGTGCCGCGATGATCGCATCGAACCGGTCCGCATCCATCCGCGGATGCTGAATGATTACCGCCGGCAGATCGGGCCGCCGCAGCGCCGCCACCAACCGCGCCGCCGCGCCGCCCGCACCGATCATCAAATCGCCATCCGGCCCGGCCAGCGCGCCCGCCTCCACCGCACAGGTCGCGCGCGGCCACAGCATCGGCGACAAATAATTCCACGGCGCCTTCGGCACGATCACCCGGTTATCGGTCGCAAACCCCGCCGCCTCGGCAAGGCCCAGCGCCTGGTTGCGCAGCCCCGCCAGGTCGGTACATAAAATCCGCGCGGTCACCGGATTGTCAGCATCGAGCGTCACGATCGCGCGCTCGTCGGTCATAAGGGGCAAAACGGCCATGGCGGCGTTTTGGGTCCACCTCCCGATTTCGTCAACTGATGCCGTTTGCAGCCAGCGCCGCCGCCAGCGCCGCACCGCCCAGCGCCGCCCGCGCAAACGCCTGCCCCCGCGCCGCCAACGCCGCCCGCCGCCCGGCATCATCGGCCAATTCACGCAGCAGCGCCGCCGCATGGCCCACATCCGGCGCCGCCCATAAGCTCGCCGCCCCTTCGTAATCACCGCGCGGATCATCGACCGGCACCAGCCGATACGATACCAGCGCCGCACTCGTCTCATCCATGAACTGCAGCGTGCCGGACCATCCGGTCGCCACCACCGCAATCCCCCGCAGCATTGCCTCCGCCGGCACCAGCCCGAACCCCTCGGCGCGATGCAGGCTCATCACGATATCGGCACTCGCCAGCAACGCCCGCAGCGTCTCGCCCGACCACACCGCATCGACCAGCCGAATATTCCCCACCCCGCCGATCGCCGCCCGCAGCACCGCCATATCCGCCGGAAACGCTGCCCCGCCCGCCAGCTTCAAAACCAAAATCCGGTCCGCCCGATTCCCGAACGCCGCCCGATGCGCCGCAATCGCCGCCAACGGATTCTTCCGCGCAAAACTCGCGCCGAGATTGGCGATCACCACCGTCACCACCGCCCCCGCCGGCAAATCGAACAGCCC
Source organism: Acidiphilium sp. 34-64-41 (assembly GCF_002282635.1). NCBI lineage: Bacteria > Pseudomonadati > Pseudomonadota > Alphaproteobacteria > Acetobacterales > Acidocellaceae > Acidiphilium > Acidiphilium sp. 34-64-41. The sequence continues at coordinate 7,631 of NZ_NCJX01000051.1, forward strand.
CCGCCGGGCCCGCGCCTCGATCAAATCCACGGCACCCAGCGGATACGGCACCAGCCGCACCATCCCGGGATACACTTGCTCGATCGCCGCCTTGGTGAACGCCGATGGCGCCCAGATTTCATGCACGAACCGCGCCCCGCCGCGCCACGATCGCGGCAGCGCCTCCAACTCCCAGTTCCACACCCCGACCACCCGATGCCCGCGCAAATAATCCCGCGGCGCCCGCGCCAGCATCAACGGGATCGACGGCGCATTCACATGCAGCAACACCGCCGCCCCCGCCGGCAAATCCGCCGGCACCGGCCGCCGCAACACGCCCAATTCCACCGACCCCACCGATGGAACCAGCGCCCGCACCCCCGCCTGCAACACCCTTGCCGCCTCACCCAGGCCGGAAATCCGCGCCATCTCGCCAGCAACCACGACCCCGGTGCTCGCTGCCGGTGCCACCGCATCCGCCCGCGGCGCCAGCGCCGTCGCTAGTGCGCGCAATCCTGCGCGCCGCGCACCGGGCGGCAGGATGCGCCAGGCGCGGTGTGCGAGGCCTAGGCGGTTAGACATGAGAGGCAGCAAGTTCTTCTTTTTTTGTAAAAAAAGAAGCAAAAAAACTTTTATTCGTTAGGGCTGTGCGCGCGAAAACGCCCGTTGCCCAAACCAATAAAAGTTTTTTGCTGCTTTTTTTCAAAAAAGCAGGGCTTCCCTTCCCTACCCGCATCTGCCCGCACGGTTGCAGCATTTTCATCTCCGGTTAGAGTAACTCCATGGCGTGGAAAAACCTTCTGCCTGATCGATCGGGATACGCACGGTGATGGAAGCTATTACCGCGCCCGCGCAATCTCAGGAAGCGAATGACCTGCCGCGCTTCACGGTCGCCCTGCGCCCGCCCGACATCACGCCCTGGCTCCCCGGCAACACCGGCCTGCCCGGCTTCACCAGCTTCGCCGCCACCCGCTCCGGCCCACACGTCCTGATCATCGGCCTGATGCACGGCAACGAAATCGCCGGCGCCATCGCCATCGATGCCCTGCTCCGCGCCGGCATCCGCCCCGAACGCGGCCGCCTCACCCTCGGTTTCGGCAACATCGAAGCCTTCGCCCGGTTCGACGCCGGCAACCCCATCGCCTCACGCTTCATCGATGAAGACATGAACCGCGTGTGGGACATCGCAACCCTCGAAGGCCCGCGCACCTCCCTCGAACTCCAACGCGCCCGCGCCATGCGCAGTATCGTCGATAGCGCCGATTGGGTGCTCGACCTGCACTCGATGCTCTGGCCCTCCGACCCCCTGCTCCTCTGCGGCCAAGGCGCACGCGGCAAAACCCTCGCACTCAGCATCGGCACCCCCAACCTCGTCGTCGCCGATTGCGGCCACGCCGGCGGTAAACGCCTGATCGACTACCCCCGCTTCACCGCCGAACACGGCGACGCCGCCTCCGTCCTCGTCGAAGCCGGCCAACACTGGCAAACCCCCACCGTTACCCAAATGAGCGCCAGCATCACCGCCCTGCTCCACCACGCCGGCATGCTCCCCAACCCGCCACAACCCACCCAAACCACCCCACCCCGCTTCGCCGAAGTCACCCGCGTCGTCACCGCCACCACCGGACGCTTCGCCTTCGTGCGCCCCTTCCGCGGCGGCGAAATCATCCCCACAAGCGGTACAATCCTCGCCTACGACGGCATCGCCGAAGTCCGCACCCCCCACGATCAATGCCTCCTCGTCATGCCCAGCCACCGCACCGGCCGCGGCCACACCGCCGTCCGCCTGGCGAAGTTCCAGTAATGCTGATGGGGCTTGGGGGCTGGGTTGAGGAAGTAAGGCCAGGGGCTCTGCCCCTGGACCCCGTTAAAGGCGGAGCCTTTAAAATCCATTAGTTTTAGGCAAGGGGAGGGCGCTGCCTCGGTGGTTCAACTGATCTGGCCCGTGTCGCCCTCCCCTTGCCTAAAACTAGCGGGTTCTAAGGGCTAAGCCCTTAGTGGGGGTCGAGGGGGCAAAGCCCCCCGCCTTACTTCCTCAACCCAGCACCCAAGCCCCGCCAGAATCACAGGGACTCGACCAGGGCGGCCAGTTCGTTGTTGAAGCGGTCGGGGTGTTCTTGTTGGGGGGCGTGTCCGCAGGCGGCGTAGCGGGAGAGTTTGGCGTGGGGGACGTGTGATGCGATGTGTTCGGCCATTGAGGGCAGCACCACGCAATCTTCATTGCCTTGGCTGATCAGGCAGGGGCGGTCCAGCGTTTCGAGTGTTGTCGTGAAATCCAGTGTGCGCATCAGCAGGAAGGCCCGCACGGCGGGCGGCGTCAGTCCGAGTGCGACGAGGGCGCGTTCGGTATCGGCGACCGGCAGGGGCCTGTAGGTTGTGGCGTGGACGACGTGGCGCACGCCTTCGATCATCACGGCGGGGTCTTCGCTGGCTGCCATCAAGGCGCCGTCGATGAATCGTTCACCGATATGGCTTGGCGGGTTCGACGAGATGACTGCCGCGCCGACGAAATTGACCGCGCCGACGTTTTTGCTGCCGTGCCGCGCCAGGTAATCCGAGATCACGAATCCGCCGTAGCTCCAGCCGACCAGCACGGGGCGTTTCAACGCCAGCGCGATCATCACGGCCGCGATATCATCCGCCCAATGCGCGCCGGTCTGATACATTTCGGGGTCGAGCGGCTTGTCGGAAAATCCGTGCCCGCGCAGATCCATGCACACGATCCGATATTTTTCGCGCAGGGCGGAATCGAACTGATTGTGCCAGGCGAGGTAACAGGCCGACCAGCCATGAATGAACAGAATCGGTTGCGCGTGCTCCGGCCCCCATTCGCGCACGTGCAAGCCGACGCCACCCGACCCCAAAACCCGATGCACCTTGCCGGCTTCGTGTTCGATCATGTGTTCCATTTTGGCTCCTGTTGGCAGGCGGGATTGCCCGGTATGCAGTCCGATCGTTCGAGGGCGCGTCGGGCAGAGGGCTACGCAACACGCCCTCTGCCCGACGCGAAACCCGATGCTCAAGCCGCGCGGTTCGCCACGAGATCATCGACCACGCCGGGATCGGCGAGGGTCGAGGTATCACCGAGACTATCGGTCTCGTTCGCCGCGATCTTGCGCAGAATCCGCCGCATGATCTTGCCCGAGCGGGTCTTCGGCAGGCCGGGCGCCCACTGGATTTCATCGGGTGCCGCGATCGGCCCGATTTCCTTGCGCACCCACACGATCAATTCCTTCCGCAAGGCCTCGGTCGGTTCCTCGCCGCTGATCAGCGTCACATAGGCGTAGATGCCCTGACCTTTGATGTCATGCGGAAAGCCGACCACCGCCGCCTCGGCGACTTTCGGATGCGCGACGAGTGCGGATTCCACCTCCGCCGTGCCCATCCGATGACCCGAGACGTTGATCACGTCATCGACCCGCCCGGTGATCCAGTAATACCCATCCTCATCGCGCCGCGCGCCATCACCCGAGAAATAATACCCAGGGAAGGTCGAGAAATAGGTCTGGATGAAGCGTTCGTGATCGCCGTAGACCGTGCGCATCTGCCCCGGCCAGCTATCCGCGAGGCACAGATTGCCCTCGGTCGCGCCGGCGAGTTCGTGGCCCTCGGCATCCACCAGCACCGGCTTGACGCCGGGCAGCGGCAGCGTCGCCGACCCCGGCTTCTGATCGACCGCGCCGGGCAATCCGGTAATCAGTATCCCGCCGGTCTCGGTCTGCCACCAGGTATCGACCACCGGGCAGCGATCATCGCCGATCACGTGGCTGTACCAATACCAGGCTTCGGGATTGATCGGCTCCCCGACCGAACCCAGGATGCGCAACGATGCGCGCGAGGTGCGTTTGACCGGCGCCTCGCCATCGCGCATCAGCGCGCGGATCGCGGTGGGGGCGGTGTAGAAAATATTGACCTTGTGCTTGTCCACCACCTGCCAGAAGCGCGAGGTATCGGGGTAATTCGGAATCCCCTCGAACATCAGCGTGGTCGCCCCGTTCGCCAGCGGCCCGTACACGATGTAGGTGTGCCCGGTCACCCACCCGACATCGGCGGTGCACCAGTAAACCTCGCCCTCGTGATAATCGAACACGTATTGATGCGTGAAGCTCGCCCACACCATGTAGCCGCCGGTGGTGTGCAGCACGCCCTTCGGTTTGCCGGTCGAACCCGACGTATAGAGAATAAACAGCGGATCTTCTGCGTTCATCGGCTCCGGCGGGCATTCGGCCGGCACCGCGCCCGCGGCTTCATGATACCAGACATCGCGGCCCGCCATCATCGCAACATCGCCGCCGGTCGCCTTCACCACCACGACCGATTTCAGCATCGGGCAGGATTTCAGCGCCGCGTCGACATTCGCCTTCAACGGCACTTTCCGCCCGCCGCGCCGGCCTTCATCGGCGGTGATCAGAATATTGGAATCACAATCCTGAATCCGGTTCGCCAGGCTATCGGGTGAAAACCCGCCGAACACCACCGAGTGGATCGCGCCGATCCGCGCACACGCCAGCAGCGCCACCGCGGCCTCGACGATCATCGGCAGGTAAATCGTGATCCGGTCGCCCTTTTTCGCGCCGAGTGCGACCAGAACATTCGCCATCCGGCAGACATCGGCATGCAACTCCCGATAGGTGACGTGCCGGCTCTGGCTCGGGTCATCGCCCTCCCAGATGATCGCCACCTGATCCCCCCGCGTCGCCAGGTGCCGATCGAGGCAGTTCACCGAGGCGTTCAACACGCCGTCCTCGAACCATTTGATCGAAACATCGCCGGTGAAGGAGGTGTTCTTGATTTTGGTCGGCACGGTGATCCAGTCGATCCGGTCTTTCTCCGCCGCCCAGAACGCATCCGGCTCAGCGGCGGCGCGCGCCACCATGTCGTCATACCCCGCCCGATCGACCAGCGCGTGCGCCGCAATCTCCGGCATGACTTTGACAAGTGTAGGATGCGACATTGTTGTTTCCTCCGATACGTTTCCAACACGTATGCCAAAAATCGCACGCGACCGGAAGGGCACAGGTCACTGAATTCGACCGGGGCGACTTTGGCGCGCGCAAGGCCACGGGCCCTGCGCATTTGCCAAGCCAGTGTCAGGCCGTCCGGTCCGCCGCGATCCCGATCGCCGCCTGTGCGGCGGCAAGGCGCGCGACCGGCACGCGGTAGGGGCTGCACGATACATAATCCAGCCCGATCTCTTCACAGAAACTGATCGAGGCCGGATCGCCGCCGTGTTCGCCGCAGATGCCGAGTTTGAGGTCCGGTTTGGTGGCGCGGCCTTTTTCGGCGGCGATGCGGATCATCGCACCGACGCCTTCGACATCGATCGACACGAACGGGTCTTTCGGTAGAATGCCGGATTCGACGTATTTCGGCAGGAATTTACCGGCGTCGTCGCGCGACAGGCCGAACACCGTCTGGGTGAGGTCGTTGGTGCCGAACGAGAAAAAATCGGCCGATTGCGCGATGGTATCGGCGGTCAGCGCGGCGCGCGGCAGTTCGATCATGGTGCCGACGCTGTATTCAATCGTGCTGCCCGCTGCCGCGAACACGGATTTGGCAATCGCGTCGATTTGCGCGCGGGTGATGTCGAGTTCGCGCTTCATGCCGACCAGCGGGATCATGATTTCCGGCACCGGTGCGCTGCCGGTTTCCTTGGCGACGTCGAGTGCCGCTTCGAAAATGGCGCGCGCCTGCATCTCGTAAATTTCGGGATAGGAAATGCCGAGGCGGCAACCGCGATGGCCGAGCATCGGGTTGGCTTCGGAGAGTTCGCCGGCGCGCTGGCGGATTGCGTCCATGCTCATGCCGAGGCTGTGGGCGACGTCTTCAAGTTCGGCGTCGCCATGCGGCAGGAATTCATGCAGCGGCGGGTCGAGCAGGCGGATCGTGACCGGCAGGCCGGCCATGATGCGGAACAATTCGACGAAATCCTGGCGCTGATAGGGCAGCAGTTTTTCGAGTGCGACGCGCCGCCCGGCCTCGTCGTTCGCCATGATCATCTGGCGAACCGCGCCGATCCGCTCGGGGTCGAAGAACATGTGCTCGGTGCGCGACAGGCCGATGCCTTCGGCGCCGAATTTGCGGGCGGTTTCGGCATCGAGCGGGGTTTCGGCGTTGGCGCGCACTTTGAGCCGGCGGATTTCATCAGCCCAGCCCATCAAAATCGCGAAATCGCCGGACAGGGCGGGCTCGATCATCGGCACGAAGCCCGCAAAAATCTCACCGGTCGCGCCATCGAGCGTGATGGTGTCGCCGGCCCGCACGCTGACGCCGCCAGCGGTGAGCGTTTTCGTGCCGTAATCGACATGAATACCGCCGGCCCCCGCAACGCAGGGCCGCCCCATGCCGCGCGCCACCACGGCGGCGTGGCTGGTCATGCCGCCGCGCGTGGTCAGAATGCCGCGCGCCGCGTGCATGCCGTGAATATCCTCAGGGCTGGTCTCGATCCGCACCAGAATGACCGCCTCGCCCTTTTGCGCGCGCATTTCGGCTTCATCGGCCGAGAACACCACGAGGCCGGAGGCCGCACCCGGCGACGCCGGCAGGCCCTTGGCGAGCCGTTTGCGCACAGCCTTGGGATCGAGCGTGGGGTGCAGCAATTGATCGAGCGATTGCGGATTGACCCGCATGATCGCCTCGCGCTGATCGATCAGTCCAGCCTGCGCCATTTCCACCGCGATGCGCACGCTGGCATTGGCGGTGCGTTTGCCATTGCGGGTTTGCAACATATATAATTTGTTGCGCTGGATGGTGAACTCGATGTCCTGCATATCGTGGTAATGCCGCTCGAGCGTTTCGCGCACCCGGTTGAGCTCGGCATAGGCCTCGGGCAGGGTTGCCTCCATGCTCAACTCGCCAGGCTTGGCATAGGAGTTCGACAGCGGGCGCGGCGTGCGGATGCCGGCGACCACGTCTTCGCCCTGCGCGTTCGGCAGGTATTCGCCGTAGAATTCATTGAGCCCGGTCGAGGGATCACGCGTGAAGCACACGCCGGTGGCGCAATCATCGCCCATGTTGCCGAACACCATGGCCTGCACCGTGACCGCGGTGCCCCAGTTCGCCGGGATTTCGTGCAGGCGGCGATAGGTGATGGCGCGCTGGTTCATCCATGAGCCGAACACGGCGCCGATCGCGCCCCACAGCTGATCATGCGGGTCTTGCGGAAACGGCTTGCCGGTTTCGGCGAGCACGACCGCCTGATAGTCCTCGACCACGCGCTGCCAGTCCTGTGCTGTGAGTTGCGTGTCTTCGATGGTGCCTTCATCGATCTTGACGGTTTCGATGATCTCCTCGAACCGGTGATGCGCGACACCGAGCACGACCGAACCGTACATCTGGATGAAACGCCGATAGGAATCCCACGCAAACCGCGCATCGCCGGATGCTGCGGCGAGGCCGGCCACCGTCTCGTCGTTCAGGCCGAGGTTGAGCACGGTATCCATCATCCCCGGCATCGACACCCGCGCGCCGGAGCGGACCGAGACGAGCAGCGGCTTGGTCTTGTCACCAAAGCCAAGGCCGACGCCCTGCTCCACCTTGGCCAGCGCCGCATCGACCTCGGCGCGCAAGGCGGCGGGATACTGCTTGTCGTTGTCGTAGAATTCGGTGCAGACTTCGGTGGTGATGGTGAAGCCGGGCGGCACCGGCAACCCGATGCTCGCCATTTCGGCGAGGTTGGCACCCTTGCCACCCAGCAAATTCTTGAGCGCCGCACTACCATCGCTGGCACCGGGGCCGAAACTATAGACATATTTGCTCATGGCGGGGTTACCCTTCCAGTTTCGAGAAATCGGCTGACGTATCAACGGTCTGACAAAAGAGAGACAGCAAACATAAACGGCACCGTCTAATTTCTGGATCATCTACAGTTATTCGTACTTCGCTAAAAAATCTATCGATATCGCCACGAAGATCAGACAACAAATGAAGTTGCGTTCCGAACGTTTCTTTCTTAACGAGAGGAAGTACATCCACTAACCTGCAAAACAATTGATGATCAGGAGAATCTACAGGAGATTCAATGGCAAAACGAAAATCTGATGCCGAGCTATATAGTAGAGTGCCATCAGGGTCCTCAATTTTAAGAATATTGTGAGCCCGACGGTAAGCAACCAGCAAGTTCGAGCCCTCGCTGGAGGCAAGGAATGAGCCTAGAAGCTCCGCATGACTATTTAGTCTAAATAAGTCATCATCGTTGAATGCCCCAAGCACCGCGTTTAGCACATCAAATTTCTTCCCTTCCGAGCGTAATTTGATCCGAAATCGTTCTAAAATAAAATCAAAAACATTGCCTTGGCCACCCAAAACAGAGCGAATTTCTAGATGTAACCTTTTTTCTAATACGATTCGGATGACGCCGAGTGCAGCGCGCCTTAAAGCATAGGGGTCGCTAGAACCCGTCGGAAGTTCACCAATTCGGAAAAACTCACGCAACGTGTCAATTTTGTCGGCCAGCGCGACGGCACATCCGACTAGACCTGACGGCAAATCGTCGGATGGTCCCCTCGGTTTATAGTGGTTTCTGATAGCCGCAGCCACATCTGCATCGTCGGCATAATACCCACCCATAACTCCTTGCAGTTCAGGGAACTCTCCGACCATACCTGTAACAAGGTCAGCTTTGCACAGGAGACCAGATGACTCGGCGATGGTTGATTCCGTTCCGTCAGCGCCCAGAAGATCGGCGATTTCGCGGGATAGTTTAGATATCCGTATGGCGCGATCGAGTTGAGTTCCCAACTTTGCATGGAATGTGACGTTTTTAAGTTCCGAAAGGTAGTCAGAGAGCGGTGATTTTCGATCAAGAGGTCGAGAAATACCGCTGGTTCACCTTCATCGACAATTCGCGGACTTCCGGCGGCAACGCCATGAAGCGCTGCTCGATGTGCCCGATCAGCGGCACCGGATATTCCACCAGCCCGGTCACTTCATCGAGCAATCCATCATCCTTGACGATGCTCAGCCCCAGCGCCTGCGCTTCGCGCTGCAACCCATCCGCGATCATCGCCCGGCGCACCGTGGCATCGGCGATCACCCGCCGCCGCAGCAACTCCGCCTGCCATTGCGCCGCATCCACAACCTTGAAACTGCCCGGTGCTAAAAACCGATGCCCCTCGGACAGATCGGAAGCGATCACAGGCCCCAGCGCAATCGGCACCACCGCGCCGTCGAGCAGGCACACGATCCGGCGCAGTGGCCGCACCCAGGTGAACGCCCCGCTCTGGCCCCACCGCATCGATTTCGGCCAAGTCATTGAGGACAAGGGTCCGACAAGCATCATTGTTATGACGTCGGTGGCACTCTCTGCCTCAATGCGGCGTCTCAGAATATAAAAGCCATTCTCCTCGGTAACATCGTCGCGGCTGGCACTGTACTTGCGAAGAAATCCATCTAACGCCGCAGCAGGACTTCCTACACGAGGCCCACGTAACTCCTCATGGACTGGCGAGCTTTTGGAAGCGATTGTCGCCGCAATCGCGATGCGCCTCGCCCCATACCACGATCGAACTTCGGTCGGTTCCAGAACTGCAAGGCTAGCGCTTACGCGACGCTGTAATTCGGCCGCCGCCTGCGCCTGCATCCGCGCCGGTATTTCCTCGGAAAACAACTCCAGAAAAAATTCAGCCATCAGACCAACTCACCGGCAACCCAGACCTCGGCGCACGCCTTCGCCAGCGCCCGCACCCGGCCGATGTAACTCGCCCGCTCGGCCACCGAAATCACGCCCCGCGCATCGAGCAGATTGAACAGATGGCTCGCCTTGATGCAGTAATCATAGGCCGGCTGCGCCAGACCGCGCTCAACCAACGCCGCGCACTCCACCTCCGCATCGGCGAAATGGCGGATCAGCATGTCGGTGTTGGCAACCTCGAAATTATGCGTCGAATAATCGCGCTCGGCGCGCAAAAACACATCGCCATAGGTCAGCGACCGCGCATTGCCCGCGTCGTTGAACCGCAGATCATAGACGTTCTCGACCCCCTGGACATACATCGCCAGCCGCTCCAGCCCATAGGTCATCTCGAAACTCGGCAGATCGACCGCAATGCCGCCGACTTGCTGGAAATAGGTGAACTGCCCCACCTCCATCCCGTCGCACCATATCTCCCAGCCGAGCCCCCAGGCGCCCAAGGTCGGGCTTTCCCAATCGTCCTCGACGAAGCGGAAATCATGCAGCAGCGGGTCGAGCCCGATCGCGCGGTAACTATCGAGCAGCAGATCCTGCGCATCCGCCGGCGATGGCTTGATGATCACCTGGTACTGATAATAATGCTGCAACCGGTTCGGGTTCTCGCCGTACCGCCCGTCGGACGGCCGGCGCGAGGGCTGCACATAGGCCGCCGCCCAGGGCTTCGGCCCCAGCGCGCGCAATGTGGTTGCCGGATGAAACGTGCCCGCCCCCATCTCGACATCGTAGGGCTGCAAAATCACGCAGCCTTGCGCCGCCCAGAAGCGGTGCAACGTCAAAATCATATCCTGAAAGCTCAGCGAGGCGGGCAGTGGTGGTTTCTGGTCGGTCATGATTTCATGGTATGCGGTATGGCATTCTTTATGGGCGTTTCTTTGCGGGCGTTTTCGCAATGCACCATTACGGGGCGGATGGCATGAGAGCAAGATTGAGCCGGGCGGATCAGACCGGAATCGCCGTGGTCGTGGCGGTTTCGGCCCTGGCCATTGCGTTTCGGCAACTCACCATCGTGCCGCGCGCCTTCGTGGCGATATGCGCCGGCTCCCACGCCCCGCTGATCTGCGTGCCGCGCCAGGCGGTGCTCTGGGCGCAGTACGAGGGCTGGTTCGGCATCGCTGCCCTCATCCTCGGCCTGCTCGCCTTCGCCTTGGCGCGCCGATCCCTCGGGGTTGCGGCGCTGGCGGTGGGCATTGCCGCCGTGGTGAATTACAATGGCACCGAAGGCATCATCGGGGCCGCGTTCGGCCTGTGGGGCTGGCTGGAAGCCGCCGCACCGGCCAACCACGGCGCCGCAACAGGGAGCGACCATGCACGGCAATAATCAGGCGACACTCGATTTCGACCTCGGCCCGGATATCGATGCGCTCCGCGACTCCGTCCGCCGCTTCGCCGAAGCCGAAATCGCACCCCGCGCCGCCGCGATCGACCGCGACAACGAATTCCCCGCCGATCTGTGGGAAAAATTCGGCGCGATGGGCCTGCTCGGCGTCACGGTGCCCGAGGAATATGGCGGCGCCGGCATGGGCTACCTCGCGCACACGGTCGCGATGGAGGAAATCTCCCGCGCCTCCGCCTCGGTCGGCCTGTCCTACGGCGCGCATTCCAATCTCTGCGTCAACCAGATCAATTTGAACGGCACGGAAGCCCAGCGCCGCCGCTATCTCCCCGGCCTGCTCGACGGCACCGCCGTCGGCGCCCTCGCCATGAGCGAGCCGAACGCCGGGTCGGACGTGGTCTCGATGCGGCTGCGCGCCGACAAGAAAGCCGATCACTACATCCTCAACGGCACCAAAATGTGGATCACCAACGGGCCGGACGCCGATACGCTGGTGGTGTATGCCAAAACCGACATGACGGCCGGTGCCCGCGGCATCACCGCCTTCATCGTCGAAAAAACCATGCCCGGCTTTTCGTGTGCCCAGAAACTCGACAAGTTGGGCATGCGCGGCTCCAACACCGGCGAGTTGGTGTTCGAGGATTGCGTGGTGCCGGAAGCCAATGTGCTCGGCGGCATCGGGCGCGGTGTGAACGTGCTGATGAGCGGGCTCGACTATGAACGCGCCGTGCTCGCCGCCGGCCCGCTCGGCATCATGCAGGCCGCGCTCGACATCGTGGTCCCCTACGTTCACGAACGCGAACAATTCGGCCAGAAAATCGGCGAGTTCCAGCTGATCCAGGGCAAACTCGCCGACATGTACGTCACCCTGTCCGCCGCGCGATCCTATGTGTACACCGTCGCGAAAGCCTGCGATCGCGGCCAGACCAGCCGCAAGGACGCCGCCGGCGCCATTCTCTACGCCGCCGAACGCGCGACCTGGATGGCGCTCGAAGCCATCCAATGCCTCGGCGGCAACGGCTACATCAACGATTACGCCACCGGCCGCCTGCTGCGCGACGCCAAACTCTACGAAATCGGCGCCGGCACCTCGGAAATCCGCCGCATGTTGATCGGGCGGGAATTGTTCAAGGAAACCGCCTGACCCGCAGTGGTCAGGCGCGGCCTCAAGCGACGGTGGGGATGGTCACACCGATCATGTCGCCCGCGTGCACCAGGCGGGCAAGCTCGGCCTCGCTCCAGTTTTCGGTGCCGTGCGGGCGCAGCGGCAGCACCATCCAGCGGTAATCCGCCGTGCTGTCGACCACGCGCAGCGCGGTGGACGCTGGCAGGGTGGTGCCGAATTCGGTCAACAACCCCCGTGGATCGCGCACCGCGCGTGCCCGATAGGCGGCGGATTTGAACCAGAACGGCGGATATCCCAGCACCGCGCGCGGGTAGCAGCTGCACAGGGTGCAGACGACCAGATGATGCAGATCGGCGGTATTTTCCAGCACGCCGAGCGCCGGGGCGCCACGCATCGGAATATCGAGCAGCGCGGCGGCGCTGCCCCCATCCGCCAGCATGAGCGTGCGGAACGCAGGGTCGCACCAGGCCTTGGCCACCATGCGCGCCCCCTGGGCCGGTGTGCCGGCATCGGTGATGCGGATGCGCTCGGCGATTTCATCCGGCCGGGCAATGTCCTTGTCCGCCAGCACGCGTTGCAGGGCTCTCAGCAGCGTGTCGTGGTCGAGCGTCGCGATCGTCATAGCGGCTCCAGCCAATGGGCGAATAATTCGATCACGATGTCATCGCCCGGCGCGCCCTCACCCCACAGCGATGGTTGATCGAACCGGACATGATAGAGCGGCGTCGCGGCGGCGGGGCGGGCGAACGCGAGGTCTTCGGGGTTCGGAAAATCGCCAAGATGGCGCAGGATCGTGCCGGTTTCGCCGCGCACGTAATGCGGCGTGCGGATATGGCACCGGCCGCGCAGCTCCGGCCAATCGGCCTTGACGCGCACGCTGGTGCCCGGCGCCAGGCTCATGGCGTGGTTGCCGCCGCCATCAATTCAGCCTCGGTGATGACCGATTTTTCCAGCAGGATCGCGGTGATCGAGCGCAGCCACCGCTCATAATACGACAAGCCGAAATAGGTCGCCTCGGGCAGCGATTCGATGCCGCGGCGCAGTTCATCGACCGACATGACCTGCTTCTGACCCAGGATCTGACGAATCGCATCGACCGTACGATCGAACTCGGTCAGGCTGTGCGGCGACGGATCGACCGGCTCGCACAAAAAGCGCGGCACACCGCCGATATCGTGCATCGCTCTGGGTTCGTCCTGGTCCATATCGGGAATCCATCATAAATGGCCCGTGGGGGCAAGGGCGAAGGGGAAGGGGAAGGGGAAGGGGAAGGGGAAGGGGAAGGAAGTATTTCTTTTTTGTAAAAAAGAAACAAAAAACTTTCTTGATTTGGGTCCGTGCCAGTGAAAAATCCGTGCACCAAATAAACAAAAGTTTTTTGTTTCTTTTTTACAAAAAAGAAGTGCTTCCCTTCCCCTCACGTCACAAGCCGCACCATCGAAAACCGCGCGGCGTGACCGAGCCAGCCGGTCCGCGAATAGCGCACCTGCCCTGCAAGCCCGGCGCGACATACAGAAACGCCGGCGCCCCAGCCCCCCTATAGCCAGGGCCGCTCACCCCTCTGAAATGAAGCTTCACCAAGTTGGATATGCAACAGAACGTCGGAAAGTGCGACGATGGACCTTTTGTGGATTCCCAAGGCGATCGATCTGGGATTCGGGGAGAGGTCACCGATTCGGATGTTGCCCTGGCCACGTTCGCCCCGTTGCTCGGCATCCTGGCTGACGTTCATGGCACACGCTTGACAAAAATACAACCTCCGGTAATCATTATGGCGATTTTCAACCGGTGCGTTTTCTTCTTTGATCATATTGAGCTCAAACTTATGGTAGTTACTTCTAAGCGATGCCTACGGTTGCAGATACGCAAGAGGAAAGATATCGTATGAGGGTCTTGTTCCTGAATCCACAACAATATGTTCATTACGAACAAGAGCCTTCTAACTATGAACTACGACTTCCCATGTTAAGAAGTGGCATGGTAACCGATTATTTAGACCGTGCCTATCCGGTTGACTCAGACACCCACTAGGGCTAGTGGCCCCCGCCATGGCGGCCATTGACATTCACCAGCGTGACGAACTGGCTTTTCCCCA
>NZ_NCJX01000142.1:0-4830 GCF_002282635.1 Acidiphilium sp. 34-64-41
TTCGCCCAATATTCCAGCGTCGCTTCGATTGATGCACTCAAAATCCATGACCTCCGACTCATGGTCACCCATTGATTCAGAGTTCAACGCGTTTAGCAAGTAAAAAATGCAACTGTAATGCTAAGCGATACGTTCCAAAGCTTTCATGTCATTCTGAAGTAAAAGCGGTGGCTTAGTTGTGCGGCGCGATTTCGTGAGTTGTGACGAGGGCGCGCCGGATTGCGACGAAGGCGCCCGGCGCCATCGACAAGCGGCGCAAGCCGGCCGTGACAAGGAGCGGCGCGATAAACGGATCCCCCGCAGCTTCGCCGCAGACGGTGACCGGCATCCGGGCGTGGGTGGCGATGCGGGCGCACAACGATAGCACGGCCGCGTGCCCGGCATCGCCCAAGAGGGCAAGCTGCGAGTTTACCCGGTCGGCGGCGAGAGTGTACTGTGTGAGGTCATTGGTGCCGATCGAGACGAAATCAGCGGCAGCAAAGGATTCGACCGTTAGGGCCGCCGCAGGGACTTCGATCATAATGCCCAGCGGCACTGGCCAGGCATGGCGGGTGCCGCTTTGGTCGAGGTCAACGTGGGCGTGGGCGAGGTGGGTGCGGGCGGCGGCGAGCTCGCCGGGATTGGTAACCATCGGCAGCATGATGCGCAGATCGTGGCCATGGCCCGCGCACAGCATTGCACGGAGCTGGGTTTCAAACAGGTCGGGGTGGGCGAGCAGTGCGCGCAGTCCGCGCTGACCGAGGGCGGGGTTGGGTTCTGCACCCAACGGTAGGAATGGCAGTGGTTTGTCCGCGCCGGCATCGAGCGCGCGGATCACGACTGGCCTCCCCTGCATCGGGGCGATGATGGTGCGCAGCAAGGCTACCTGTTCGTCGGTGCTCGGGGCGGTGGCGCGATCCATGAACAGGAATTCGGTGCGGAGCAGGCCGATGCCGACAGCGTTGGCACGGCGCGCAGCCTCGGCTTGGGCGACGCTGGCAACATTGGCCCAGAATTCGACAGTGCAGCCATCCGCCAGGGTCAATGTGCCGCTTTGCGGTGGGGTCGTGCCGGGGGCGGCGGCATGGACCTGCGCCCGTAGCCGGGCGAGGGTGGGAGCATCGGGGTTGCGCCAGAGCCTGCCTGTGGCACCGTCGAAAGCGAGCATGGTACCCTCGGCGAGGGTAAGCGGACCGGCCCCGACTAGGTAGGGAATTCCAGCGGCCCGCAGAAGAATGGCGGCATGGGATGTTGGACTGCCGGCGCGGTCGATCACGCCCTGCACCTGATTAGGTGTGAGGCGCGCGGCGAGAGAGGCCGGCAGATCATCGACGATCAGGATCGCGCCGGGGGCGGGCAAGGTGACGGCGGGGGCAACGCCGAGGGCGTGGAGCACGGGGGTGGCGGCGTCGCGCAGGTCGACCGCGCGGGCGGCCAGAGTGGGGTCGTCCAGCCGCGCGATGGCCGTAGCGGCGGCTTCGATCGTACTTGCCCAGGCGGAGGCGGCGTCGAGGTGATCGCGGGTGATCCGCGCGATCGCCTCGTCGCGCAGGGCGGGATCGTCGAGCAGTGCGCGCTGGGCTGCGAGAATATCGTGCGCTGTGGCGGGTTGTGCCCGTGCCTGCGCCAGCGCGGTATCGAGGGCGGCGATGGCGGCGATGGGATCCCGGGTGGATCGATCAGGCAGGACGGCGAGGGCGGTTGTGAGCGTGGCCGCTGGGCCGATCGCCAAACCGGGTGACACCGCGCGCGGCGGGGATGGGTTGGCCTGTGGAGCTGGTTGGGACGCCGTGGCAAGAATCTCGGCTATGGCATCGAGATCCGCCGCGGTGCCGGCGGTGGTGATCCGCAGCAAGGCACCGGTGCGCGCGCCGAGGCCGAGCAGGGCGGTCAGGGACGCAGCATCGGCGCTGCGTCCGGTATCGGGGAGGGCGACTTGGATTGAGTGGGGATGATTATGGGCGTATCGCGCGATGGCGGCGGCGGGGCGCAAGTGGAGCCCGGCGGGGTCGGTGAGCGGAACCAGCAGCGTGGCGGCGGGAGCGGGGGTGGTAGTTGCATCTGGGGTGATGGCATCCGGTGGATTGAGGTGAGTCTGTTTGGCGGCGAGAGCCTGTTCGGCCTCGTGGCGGACCCACGCCAACGGCGCGCCGCCGCTGGCGGCGACGCCGGCGGCAAGAGCGCCCTCGACGAACGGCGCCGCACATAAAGCGACCCGCGCGCGCATGGCCGGTTCGAGTAGATCGAGGGCGAGTTCAGCGCTGAGCAGTGCGCTGCCGATGTCCATCAATACGAGGGTACCAGCATCGTTGTCGAGTGAGGCGATGGCGGAGATGATCGCGGTCGCATCGGTGCCGAGTTCGGTGCGGTCCTCGCCCGCGCCGGCAGCGAGGGCGATGCGGGTGGCTGGGCCAGTCATCTGGCGTACCAGCGCTTCCACCGCCGCAGCAAGGGGGAGACTGTGCGAGACCAGAACCAGACCGACGCTGTGGGGCATGGTATCTATGGTGCCGCTGCCAGAGCGTCGAGCAGCATGGCAGCCGATGTGGCTCCGGGATCAGCGTGGCCGATCGCACGTTCGCCCAGATAGCTCGCCCGCCCCTTGCGGGCCACGATCGGGATGGTGGCGGCAACCCCGGCGTGGGCGGCGGTGGCGGCATCCGCCAGAGTCGCACCGCGCTGGAGGGCGGCCATCGCCGGGGTCATCGCATCGATCATGGTCTTGTCGCCCGGCACTGCCTTTCCGCGTGCGGCGACACCAGCGACTCCGGCGACGAGGCAGCGGGTGAGGGCGGGGCCGTCTAGTTCGGTCGGTGTGCCGGCGGCTTTTGCCATTTCGAGGAAGAAACTGCCATATAGCGGACCTGCCGCACCACCGACTGTGCTGATCAGGGTCATGCCTGCCAGCTTGAAGAGCGCCGCAGGATCGGCCGGGGCAGCGGCATCGAGTTTTTCGCTGATCCGGGCAAAGCCGCGGGCCAGATTGGCACCGTGGTCGCCATCACCGATCGCCTGATCCAGAGCGTTGAGCTCTGCCTGTGCTGCGGCAAAATGTGCAGCGGCTAGGCGCAGCCACGCGGTCAGACTGGCGACGTCGTGCGTCATCATGCCCCCCAGCGCAGCGCCGGGGTGATCACGGGAGCGTCCCAGTGCGCACGCATGGTATCGTTGAGCCGGAGTGCGGTGATCGATACGCCGGACATTTCTAGGCTGGTGATGTAGGAGCCAACTAGGTGGCGCGAGACAGTCAGCCCGTGTCGGGCAGCGATGGCGTGGGCCGCACGGAACATGATGTATAGCTCGATCAGCGGGGTGCCCCCCATGCCATTGACAAACAGTAGGATATCGTCGCCGCGCCGGAACGGCAGGTCGGCTAGTATCGGTTCCATCAGCATGGCCGCGATTTCGTCGGCGGGGGTCAGCTTGATGGTTTTGCGGCCGGGTTCGCCGTGGATGCCGATGCCGAATTCCATCTCGTCGTCGGCGAGAGCGAAGCTGGGCGTACCCGCATGTGGCACAGTACAGGCGGTGAGGGCGATGCCCATCGAGCGGGCCGCGCCATTGACTGCGCGGCATAGATCTACCACCGGTGATAAAGTCATGCCCGCTTCTGCTGCGGCGCCGCAGATTTTTTCGGCCAGGATGGTCGCGCCGACGCCACGACGCCCGGCAGTGTAGAGACTGTCTTGCACCGCGACATCATCGTCGATCACCACTGCGCGGACATCGATCCCTTCCTCGCGCGCAAGATCGGCGGCCATTTCGAAGTTTAGCACGTCGCCGGTATAGTTCTTCACGATATGCAGCACCCCGGCACCGCCGTTCACCGCCTTGGTGGCTTCGAACATCTGGTCCGGCGTCGGGCTGGTGAACACCGCGCCAGGGCAGGCGGCGTCGAGCATGCCGCGACCGACGAAACCACCGTGCATCGGCTCGTGTCCGGAGCCACCGCCAGATACCAGCGCGACCTTGCCGCTGATCGGTGCGTCAGCGCGCGAGATGAAATCGGGGTCGCGATGGACTCGGATCAGATCAGCGTGGGCCAGGGCCATGCCTTCTAGCGCCTCGCCGACGACCGCATTGGGGCTGTTGATCAATTTTTTCATGGTGTCCTCCCGCTGTTAAACCGGACCGACCCTGGTGGGTCGGTCCTAGACTAGTCGTATCAGGGCGCCGACTGGTGCTGCTTTGCTTCGTCGAGTGCGGCCTGGAGTTTTTCGAGACTGTAGCCGAGCCCCTGCATCGGCGGGTGGGGTTGCTGGGTTTTCAGCAGCTTGACACGCTCGATTAGGGTAAGGCCGATGCACCATTTGTAAACATAGACCGCAAGGACCGCCCCGATCATTGGCCCAAGGATCGGCACCCACCAGTAACCATGGGGTCCGGGGAAGGCGTTCGGGCCCCATCCGGCGACCCAGGTGAACAACCGCGGGCCGAAGTCACGGGCCGGGTTGATCGCGTATCCGGCGTCAACGCCGAAAGACATGCCGATGGCCGCGACCGCGATGCCGACCAGGAACGGCCCCATGTTCGACTGCGGGCTGAGGTTCAGATTATCCGAGATCGCGAGGATGAACAGGAGCAGGAAGAAGGTGCCGATGATCTGGTCGAGGAGCGCCAGATCCATGTGCGAGCCGAGATATGAGGCAGGGAAGGTGGCGAAGATGCTGAACGTCGTCAGCCCGCCCGAGGCCGCATAGGAGGCGACGTGATGTGCCGCGTTCCAGGCATCGATCGCGCGGAAATAATCGGCGTAGACCAGTGCTGCGCCCACGAAGCAGCCGGCGATCTGCGCGACCCAGTAAGGCACGATCTTGCGCCAGGGAAAATCGCCCTTGACGGCAAAGGCGA
>NZ_NCJX01000052.1:0-29903 GCF_002282635.1 Acidiphilium sp. 34-64-41
CGGGCCGTGGATTTTGAGGCGGTAGCCGTTGTCGGCCACGGAGCGTTGCAGGGCGCGGAAGATCATCGCGAAGCGCTCGGACGGGTCGGCGGGCATGAAAGGCGCGTTCGAGATCATGACCATGGGTAAACCATGGTGGGTGGGGGGTGAGAAAGGGGTTTGTTAGTGATGTCGTTAGAATTTTGAGGTTAGGGGTGTGGCGGGGCTGGATTGCCGCGCTGCGCTCGCAATGACGTTGTGGGGTTGGGGTGGTTCGGCGGAGACATCGTTTGGCGGGTTTTTCGTATGGTTGAATTGTGCCAGCCCGAGCGTCGCAATATAGGTTTCTGATATCTGTCGAGACCGACTTTCACAATTTGGCTCGGGACGAGCCGTATCAGCGGAGACCATCCATGGATCGACCCGATTTCGTCCGGCATTGGTCAGAGTTGGAAGAGCCTGACGACGCCCATTATCCGGGCGACGACGAGTTGTTCTCGATCAATTCACCGATTGGTCGCAAACTCGGGCTGAGGCGGATCGGGATTCACCACGAGCGTCTGCCGCCCGGTCGTCGGACGTCGTATCCGCATGCCGAGAGCGCGCTGGAAGAGTTTGTGTATGTTCTGGAGGGCACGCCGGATGCCTGGATCGATGGCAACCTGGTTCGCCTGCGGCCGGGTGACGCGGTGGGGTTTCCGCCCGGCACGGGCATTTCGCATACATTCATGAACAACACGCCCGATGAAGTTCGGCTGCTCGTGATCGGTGAGCCGACGAACGAGAACCGGATCCGCTATCCGTTGAACGCGACCTATGAGGCGACTTGCCCGGAGCGCTGGGTTAACCCGCCTGATCGGACGCTCGGTCCACATGACGGGCGACCCAAGGTCGGGACGGTATAGCACGAGCTGGGTAGGTCTGGCCTGGCGCCGCGTGATCGGCGGCGCCGGATGGTGTTGACGGGGCGTTGGGGGTAGGGGCGCCCTGCGGTCGCTGTCGGGATTCTTTACAATCTCGGGTAGTGAAACGACCTAGTGTGTTGGTTTTGTTGGTCAATCGGGACCGGCACGAGTCTTGCTGTGTATCGTTCGGTGGGACACCATGAACCATAGGATGAGACAATGAGACAAAAATTGTTGGCGGGCGCTGCGGCGCTGTGCACGATACTGGCGATGCAGGGCGCGGCCCGGGCCGGGGTGTTTGACTTCAGTTATTCCGGTGTTCTGTTCGGCACGAATACGCCGCAGAGTGTGGTTGGGACTTTGACGACGAGTGGGACGAGTTCGTCGATCACGGCGATTTCCGGGACCGACAACGGTGCTGCGATTACCGGGCTGAGCAATTTTCAGGGCAGCGACAATCTGCTCACCTATCCGGCTGCGCCAAGTTATGTTGATTACAATGGCTTGGGTTTCACGACGGCGAATTTGAGTGCGAACATCTATTATATTTTCGGCTCGTATATTTATGAGGACAGTCATTCCTCATTGGCTACTGCTGGGACGTTTACGGTTACACCGGTTCCCGAGCCAGCTTCGTTGCTGGTGCTGGGGACCGGCGTACTCGGGCTTGCTTTGGTGATGCGCAAGCGTCGCGCGGCGTAACGGCCGGGTGTCGCCCTCGGCGTTTGCCGGGGGCGGCTGTCCTGCTATGATCGGGGGATGCTGAACCTCACCTGTCTCTGCGGGCGCGTGCGGATTGAAGTTCCGAAGCGGCCCGCGTTCATCAACGAATGCAATTGCACGCTTTGCAGCAAGTCGGGCGCGCGCTGGGCGTATTTCCATCCTGCGGATGTCGGCATTGTCGGCACCACGGCGGGATACCGGCGGGACGACAAGGACGACCCGGCCGCGGAGATTCATTTCTGCGCGAATTGTGGTGCGACGACGCATTTTGTCTTGACCGAGAGCGCGATTGCACGATTTGGCAATGTTCAGATGGGCGTGAATATGCGCCTGGCGGATGAGAATGATCTCGCGGGCATTGAATTGCGCTATCCCGATGGGAGGGCTTGGGCGGGGACAGGCGGATTTGGGTATGTGCGGGAGGCGCACGTGTTGGGTCGCTGAGGGCGTTGTGTGATAGTGGTGATGGCTGGAAATCACTGTTCGCTCGAATGTGTCGTTGCCCGAAATGAGGCGGTTAGGTCAGAGTAAACGCAGATGGATCGTCTTCCCACGGATTGAAGATTGCCGCTCCGCTAAACTGCACGTCCTTCGTATTGCGGGTCACCAGAAACAGTTCATTTGTCAGGTTGGGACGTAAACGAGCTCATTCTGTCCACCAACGACGAATGCGAAGCGCAGACCTTGACCAAAATCGGTCGCCCCTCGGCCCGATCCACCCCATAGTCGAACCGTCCGGTTCTCCGTTCGATCGTCGGAAACCGGCCAGACCGCTTTCCACCCGTTTCGGCCATACGAAACTGATCAAGCGGACGGCCGCTTCGGAGCAACGGTGCCTTTCAGCTAAACGACCATTCTGAGGCGCATTGCGGCCGGGCCTTACACCACCGTCGCCCACGGGTTGATGACCGGGATTCCAGCAGCGTGAAACGGCGCGACATCGCGCGAGGCCACGGAGAAGCCTCGTGCTGCGGCAATCGCCGCGATGGAGCCATCGGCCATATTGATCGCCTGTCCCGCGGTTTTTGCCTTCGACATGAGATCGGCATAGGCGCGAGACGCCTCCAGATCGAACGGCAGGACGCGCCGCGTGAATATCGGCAACAGTTCGTCTTCCAGGCGCTCATGCAGAATCTTGCGGCGCTTTCCTGCTGGCATGGCGGCAATTCCAAAACGCAGTTCGGCCACAGTGATCGCCGACAAATACAATGTTTCGACGGCTTGGGCATCGAGCCAGGCCACGATTTGTGGATCGGGCTGGGGTTTCCACGGTTCCGAGACCAGGTTCGTATCGAGAAGGATCATTCGAATGTCATGGGTGTCGCTGGTGTTTGATCGCGGTGCTGCTGGATGGAATCGACATCCTCATTCGTGAGGTCAGCGTCCCGGCCGATGGCGGCGAGCAGGGAGCCGAGCCTGATGCGGCCGGCGGGATTTACGGCATTTTCCAGGATGTCGCGGATTTCGGCTTCTGTGCTGCGGCCGTGCTCGGCCGCGCGCACGCGCAGCGCCCGATGCGTTTCGGCAGGCAGGTTCCGTATTGTTAAAGCGGGCATCGCAGCACCTCATTTCGATTGCAAGCAATGAAATCAGTTGTAAGCTTGTGATATCACATGTTCAAGGTGGTGATCGGCGGGTTGTGCGTTCGAAGCTGCTGAGGCTTTGGCGGGGCGATCGCACAAAATCAGACTAACGAAAGTTTTTTGCTTCTTTTTTTCAAAAAAGCAGTGCTTGCTTCCCCTTACATCGCAGCGCAGGCGGTTTTGAGCCAGGTTTGGGTTTGCTCGTCGACCAGGGGGCTGATCTCTTGCAGGATTCGGGCGTGGTAGGTGTTGAGCCAGGTGATGGCTTGTGGGGTGAGGAGGGTGGGGTTGATCAGGCGGCGGTCGAAGGGGGCGAGGGTCAGGGTTTCGAAGGCGAGGAAGGGTTTTTTGGTGGTGAGGGGGGCTTCGGTGACCAGGAGGAGGTTTTCGAGGCGGATGCCGAAGGCGCCGGGTTCGTAGTAGCCGGGTTCATCCGACAGGATCATGCCGGGGGCGAGGGGGATTGGTTTGGCGCGTTTGTGGAAGCTGACCGGGCCTTCGTGGACGGAGAGGTAGGAGCCGACGCCGTGGCCGGTGCCGTGGTCGAAGTCGAGGCCGGCTTGCCAGAGGGGGGCGCGGGCCAGGGCATCGAGTTGCGGGCCGGTGGTATCGGCGGGGAAGATGGCGCTGGCGAGGGCGATGTGGCCGGCGAGGACGCGGGTGAAGCGGTCGGTGATCAGGTCGGGTGGGGTGGCTGGTCCGGTCCAGAGGGTGCGGGTGATGTCGGTGGTGCCGTCGGGGTATTGGGCGCCGCTGTCGATCAGATAGACTTCGTTGGGGTGGATGGCGCGGTTGCTGGCTTCATCGGCGCTGTAGTGGATGATGGCGCCGTGTTCACCGGCGCCGGAGATGGGGTTGAAGCTTTCGGCGCGGAAAGCGGGGGCGGCGGCGCGGTAGGTGCGGAGGGTGGCGGCGGCGGTGAGTTCGGTGAGGCTGCCGGTGGGGGCGGTGTGGTCGAACCAGGCGAGGAAGCGGCACATGGCGGCGCCGTCGCGGATGTGGGCGGCGCGGGCGCCTGATTGTTCGACCGGGTTTTTCAGGGCGCGGGGCAGGACGCAGGGGTCATCGCCGGAGACGGTGATGGCGCCGGCGTCGCCGAGCATTTGGGTCAGGCGGATGGGGGCGGTTGCGGGGTCGAGGCGGATGCGTTTGCCGCGCAGGGTGGCGAGGGTTTCGGCCATGGCTTCGCGCGGGACGATGCTGACCGATTGGCCGAGTTGGGCGCGGGTTTCGGGCGGGATTTTGGCGGGGTCGATGAACAGGATGGCGGAGGCATCGCGCCGGAGGAGGGCGAAGCAGAGGGCGATGGGGGTGTGCGGCAGGTCGGCGCCGCGCAGGTTGAGCAGCCAGGCGATGGCGTGGGGGTCGGTGAGGAGGACGGCGTCGGCGCCGTCATCGCCGATGGTGGTGGCGATGCGCTGGCGTTTGGCGGTGGCGGATTCGCCGGCGCATTCGATGGGGTGCGGGGTTGCCTGGGCGGATGGCGGGGCGGGGCGATCGTTCCAGAACTTGTCGATCGGGTTGGCGATGGGGACCATGGTGAGGCCGGCATCGGTGAATTTGGTGATTGTGTTGGCACTCATCAGCCAGGGGTCGTAGCCGATTTGGCCTCGGTGGCCTCGGGTTTTCAGCCAGGTTTCGGGTGGGGTTTCGGTGATGTGGAGGCGCTGCCAGATGGCGCCATCGGTCTGGGATTCGAGTTGCAGGGTGTAGCGGCCATCGGAGAAGACGGCGGCCTGGTCGGGGAGGACGATGGCGAGGCCGGCGCTGCCGGTGAAGCCGGTGAGCCAGGCGAGGCGGGCGGCGCTGTCGGGGACGTATTCGCCGAGGAATTCGTCGTTGCGGGGCTGGATGAACCCGTCGAGTCCCTGTGACTGCAATGCTGCCCGCAAGGATGAGATACGCTCTTTCATCATATCTTAATCAAATTCCTATCATGTTTTTGCATAGCTGACAGAGAAAACACTCGCTCCACAAATCGTGATCTCACGCTTATGTTGCACTGCAAGACGACGATGACGATTGGCAATGACGCACAGATCGCCCTCCCCGCCTTTTGTTATTGAACCGAAAGAGAAGATCATGACCATTTCAACGAACTCCACCAAACTCGGCTCCCCGGTCGCTGACGCGATCGCTTCGCAGAACGCCGCGATCGACGCTGCGCTGCGCGACAATTTCAACCGTACGGTTGCCATGTTCGAGCGCGTCCGCGCCATGTTCACGCAGCAGCGCGCGGCACGGCTGGCGTATCGCGAATTGTCGGAACTGAACGATCGTGAGTTGGCCGACCTCGGCATCGCACGCTCGGATATCCGCAACGTGGTGCGCGGCAAGTTTCCGTCGCGCGTTTGAGCGGCGGCTTTTAAGGACGTAAGGCCAGGGGCTCCGCCAAAGGCCCCGCGGGCAAGATGCCCGCTACCATACGATAAGGCGCGCGACGCGCGCCGGGCTTTGGAATCCATTGATTTCAGACAAGGGGAGAGCGGTGCTCTCCCCTTGTCGCGTCTGAGGCCTTGATCGCCCTTCCCTTGCCTAAACCGAGCGGGTTCTAAGGGCTCGGCCCTTAGTGGGGGGGTCGGGGGGCAAAGCCCCCTGATCTTGCTTGCTTCAAACGTCACACCACCCCGCCCCGGATCGGTTTTTCGAGGATCAGGGTGGTCCATTCGCCGTCGTTGATGCGGTGTTTCAGTACGAGGCCGTGGCGGCGGTGGGCGGAGAGGACCCAGTTTGCCTGGCGGTCGAGCAGGCCGGCGAGGATGGCGGTGCCGCCGGGGGCGAGTTTTGCGGCGAGTTGGTGGGCCATGGCGGCGAGCGGGCGGGCCAGGATGTTGGCGAACACGAGGTCGTAGGGCGCGTGGCGGCGCAGGGTCGGGCTGAGCCAGCCATCGGCCTGGCGGGCGCGGAACAGAGGGGCGGTGCCGTTGATCGCGGCGTTGGTGGCGGCGACGCGGACGGCGCGGGTATCGATATCGGTGGCGAGGACGCGGCGGCCCCAGATTTTGGCGGCGGCGATGCCGAGAATGCCGGAGCCGGTGCCGAGATCGAGGATGCGCAGCGGTTGGCGGCGTTTGGCGGTGCGTTCGAGCGCGAGGAGGCAGCCGCGGGTCGAGCCGTGTTCGCCGGTGCCGAAGGCGAGGCCGGCGTCGACCGTGATGACGTGACGGCCGGGGGGTTTGCTGGTTTTGATGTGGGTGCCGCGGATGGCGAAGCGCTGGCCGATTTTCTGTTCGGGAAAGCCCTGGTAGCTGCGGGCGAGCCAGCCGCCGGCGGGGACGCGGATGCGTTCGATCGCCGGGCTGATGCCGCTGGCGGCTTCGGCGAGGATGAGGGCGGTGACCAGATCGCCGTCCGACCCGTCGATTTCGCGGAGGCCTTCGACGACCCAGGTGTTGGTTTTTTCATCGAGGAAGAAGCCGACGGTGCGGCAGCAGCAGCCGAGTGCGGCCTCGAAGGCTTCGAGCGCGACGGCGGGGACGGTGAGGATGATGCGTTCGAGCTGTTCGACCTGGGGCATCAGGCGCGCTCCACGAAGCGGTCGAGCACGCGTTTTTCGCCGGCGGTTTCGAATTTGATGTCGAGGCGGTCGTCATCGGTGTCGATGATGATGCCGTAGCCGAATTTCTGGTGGAACACGCGGGTGCCTTCGGTGAGTTTATCGGTGCGGGGTGGGCGGGCCTGGGTGTTCCAGGCGTCGTCACGCCGGGCCAGCAGGGGGGTTGCGGTGGCGAACACCGGCGGGGCGGCCAGGCGCTGTTCGCGCGCGAGGCTGGCGGAGCCGCCCATGGTGATGAAATCGGCCGGCAGTTCCTCGATGAAGCGGGAGGGGACGCTGGATTGCCAGTTGGCGTAGATGCGGCGGTTGGCGCAGTGCGAGATGATGGCGCGCTGCTTGGCGCGGGTGATGCCGACATAGGCGAGGCGGCGTTCTTCCTCGAGCGATTTGGCGCCGCCTTCATCGAGCGAGCGCTGGTTGGGGAACACGCCTTCCTCCCAGCCGGGCAGGAACACCGTGTCGAACTCCAGGCCTTTGGCCGCGTGCAGGGTCATCAGGAACACTTTGTCGTCATCCACCTCGTTATCGTTGTCCATAACGAGGGAAACATGTTCCAGGAAGCCTTCGAGCGTGTCGAAATCGGTCAAGGCGCGGACGAGTTCCTTGAGGTTTTCGATCCGGCCGGCGGCATCGGGGGTTTTTTGCTCCTGCCACATGGCGATGTAGCCGCTTTCATCGAGCAAGGTGGCGAGGGTGGTGACGTGGCCGTCGCGCTTGAGGGCGGCGCGCCAATCGGCGAGTTTGGTGATCAGGTCGCGCAGACCGTCGCGGGCCTTGCCGCGCAGGGTGGCATCGGCCGCGATGCGGGCGGCGGCTTCGGCGAGGGGGGTTTGATCGGCGCGGGCGCGTTCGTGGATGGTGCGCAAAGCGGTGTCGCCCAGGCCGCGCTTGGGGGTGTTGACGATGCGTTCGAAGGCGAGGTCGTCGGCGGGTTGGGCGAGGACGCGGAGATAGGCGATGGCGTCGCGGATTTCGGCGCGTTCGTAGAAGCGCAGGCCGCCGATGATGCGGTAGGGCAGGCCGATCGCGATGAAGCGTTCCTCGAAGGCGCGGGTCTGAAAGCCGGCGCGGACCAGCACGGCGCATTCGGCGAGTTTATGGCCGTCGCGGCGGAGGGTTTCGACGCGGGTGGCAACCGCGCGGGATTCCTCATCGGAATCCCAGAAGGCCAGGATCTCGACGTTTTCGCCATCGGCATCGGTGCGGCTGGCGTGCAGGGTTTTGCCGAGGCGGTCTTCGTTATGGGCGATCAGGCCCGAAGCGGCGGCGAGGATGGGGGCGGTGGAGCGGTAGTTGGCTTCGAGGCGGACGATTTTGGCGCCGGGGAAATCGGCCTCGAAGCGGAGGATGTTCTCGATTTCGGCACCACGCCAGGAGTAGATGCTCTGGTCGTCGTCACCCACGCAGCAGATGTTCTTGTGGCTCTGGGCCAGCAGGCGCAGCCAATAGTATTGGACCAGGTTGGTGTCCTGATATTCATCGACCAGGATGTAGCGGAAGCGGCGGTGGTAGTCGGCCAGGACCTCGGGGTCGCGGCGGAGGAGGTCGTAGGCCAGGAGGAGCAGGTCGCCGAAATCGCACGCGTTGAGGGCGCGCAGGCGATCCTGGTAGGCGGCGTAGAGGTCGCGCGCGGATTCGGCACCCCAGTCGATATCCTGGTCGCGCGGCACGGCATCGGGCAGGAGGGCGCGGTCTTTCCAGCGCTGGATGGTGCCCATCAGCCCTTGCGGGGTGAAGCGCTTGGTATCCATCCGGCGGGCTTCCATCACCTGTTTGAGCAGGCGCAACTGATCGTCGGAATCGAGGATGGAGAAGCTCGAGGTGCGTTCGACCCGCTCGGCGTAGCGGCGCAGCATGCGGGCGGCGAGGGCGTGGAAGGTGCCGAGCCAGAGGCCTTCGGCCGGTTGGTCGAGCAGGGCGGAGACGCGCTCGCGCATTTCGCGGGCGGCCTTGTTGGTGAAGGTGACCGCGAGGATCTGGTTGGGGAAGGCGCGGCGGCTGAGCAGGATATGGGCGAATCTGGTGGTCAGGACGCGGGTTTTGCCGGTGCCGGCGCCGGCGAGCACGAGGACGGGGCCGTCGGTTGCTTCGACGGCTTCGCGCTGGGCTTGGTTCAGGCGGGTCAGGTAGGAGGTCAAGAGACCGCTTCTTTTTTGGAAAAAAGAAGCAAAAAACTTTTATTCATCTGGGGCACGGGCGGTTTTGCGGGCACGGGCTCAGGGAAATGAAGTTTTTTTGCTTCTTTTTTTTCAAAAAAAGAAGTCTTCACTTGCCCTTGACCCCAAGGATACGCGCGATCGCGTAGGTGAGGTCGGCGCGGTTCAGGGTGTAGAAATGGAACTCGTCGATGCCGTTGGCCTGCAGGATGCGAACCTGTTCGGCGGCAACGGCGGCGGCGACCATTTTGCGGGTTTCGGCATCGTCATCGAGTCCGTCGAACATCTCGCCCATCCAGGCCGGGACCGAGGTGCCGCCCATTTCGCCGATGCGCTTGGCCTGGGCGAAGTTGGAGACCGGCATGATGCCCGGGATGATCGGGGCGGTGATGCCGGCGGCGAGGGCGCGATCGAGAAAATCGAGGTAGTGGGATGTGTCGAAAAACACCTGGGTGATCGCGCGGTTGGCCCCGGCATCGAGCTTGCGCTTGAGATTGTCGAGATCGGCCGCGGGGCTTGCGGCCTGGGGGTGGGTTTCGGGGTAGGCGGCGACCGAGATGTCGAAATCAGCGACGCGCTTGAGGCCGGCGACCAGATCGGACGCGAAGGCGTAGCCGTCGGGGTGGGTCTGATAGGGCGCGCCGCCGGGAACATCGCCGCGCAGGGCGACGATGTGGCGGACCCCGGCATCCCAGTAGCGGCGGGCGACATCATCGACCGCGCCGCGCGTGGCGCCGACGCAGGTAAGATGGGCGGCGGGGATCAGGCTGGTTTCGCGGACCAGGCGGAGCACGGTGGCGTGGGTGCGTTCCTGGGTCGAGCCGCCGGCGCCGTAGGTGACGGAGACGAATTGCGGGGCGAGCGGTTCGAGGCGGCGGATGCAGGCCCAGAGCTGGGCTTCCAGCGCCTCGGTCTTCGGGGGGAAGAACTCGAAGGAAATGTCCGGGACCGCCTGGATGCCGCCGGGCAGAGGGGCGATGCGCGGGCCGGACAGCCAACGTTGCAGGGCGGCGCGGGGTGGTTCATGGCTCATCGCAATCTCCTTCGCGGCGTGGTGGCAGCAAGCGGCGCTGCTGGCAAGGCTGCGGACGCGGCGCGGGAACGTTCATGCCTGATGGCCGCGACAAGCGGTTGATCATGCTCGCTCTTGCGCTACATATCGGGTAACAAAACGACTCGTAAATAGTCTTGGCGCTGGCGTGAGCCGTATTTAAGTGAAGGCGGCCCTGATTTTCAGGGTCGATGAAGGAGGCCCATGGGCATCGTGATCAAATCGGTTGTGCCGCTGTTGGCGGCTGGGTGTCTGCTGGCCGGATGTGCAACGCCGCCGCCGCAGAGCAACAAGGCCGCGTATCAGGCTTACCAGGAGCAGAACGACCCGCTCAAGCCGTTCAACAAGGCGTCCTATCATTTCGACAACGCACTCGACACCTACGTGCTGCGGCCCGTCGCGATCGGGTATATCGACGTGACGACGCCGGGGATTCGCCGGCATGTCGGTGAGTTCATGAGCAATACGGACGCGCCGGCGCAGCTGCTCGAATTCATGGCGGCGGGCAAGCCGCGCGATGCCGGCACGACGCTGGTGCGGTTTCTGGTCAATTCCACGGTGGGGATCGGCGGGTTGTTCGATCCGGCGAGCGCGCTGGGGTATCATCCGGTCTATACCGATGTGGGTCTGACGCTGGCGGGCTATGGCGTGCCGCAGGGGCCGTATTTGTATCTGCCGTTCGCGGGGCCATCGAATTTGCGTGACGCGACGGGGATTCCGGCATCGATCGTGCTGAACCCGACGTTTCCGGCACCGCCCTCGACCGGTTTGACCATTTTCAACTACGGGTCCGACGCGCTGAGCGTGGTGAACACCCGTGCCGAACTGCATGGCATGATTTCGAACATCAAGAAGACCTCGCTCGATCCCTATGCCACATTCCGGAGTCTTTATCGCCAACATCGTGCCGCAGAGTTGAAGGACATCAACAAGCGCGACGTCGCCACACCGCCGGCCTGGTACTCGGCCGCGCAACGCAAGGCGATGATGCACGACGAATACGATTCCACCAACTAGAAAGGACTGCCCCATGGCCGCCTATTTCCGCCGTGTTCTACTCGGCGCCTTTGCCGTGATGCCGGCGCTGGCGCTGTCGCCCATCGTTGCCGGGACTGCCTTCGCCGCCGCGCCGAGTGCTGCGACTGCCAAGACGTTCATCAACGATTCGGGTCAGAAACTGGTCTCGATCATCAACGGGCCCGGCTCGACCAGCCAGAAATCGGCCGACCTGCGGTCGCTGGTGAACAACATCGTCGCGGTCGATCAGATCGGCAAATTCGTGCTCGGGCGCTATTACCGGGTGGCGACGCCGGCGCAGCGGAGCGAATATATGCAGCTGTTCCACCAGACGCTGGCCTACAACATCACCACCCAGATCCGTGCCTACAAGGGTGTTACCTTCACGACCGGGCGCGTGACCAGCGGGCCGGAGGGCGAGATGGTCAGCACCGAGGTCAGCCGCCAGGGCCAGGCGCCCGCGCATGTGCAATGGGTGGTCGATACCGTTGGCGGGCAGCCGAAAATCGTCGACGTGGTGGTTGAAGGCACGTCGCTGCGGGTGACCGAACGATCGGATTATTCGAGCGTGATCAATGATCATGGTGGTCAGGTGCAGGCGTTGCTGAGTGCCATGAAGCAGCAGCTTTCGCGGATGCAGGCGGGGTGAGGCGTTAGGGGAAGGAAGGCTTCTTTTTTGTAAAAAAGAAGCAAAAAACTTTTTGACTTTGGGGCACGGGCGTTGGAACCGGCGCAGTCCCAAATTAATAAAGTTTTTTTGCTTCTTTTTTGTTCACAAAAAAGAAGATTTTCCTTCCCTTCAGCGTGGCCTTGCCTCATCGCGTTTCCGGGGCTATAGAGCACAAAAATCATACTCCAACCTTCACGGAGGTGGCCTCAACGGGCCGCCTTTTTTGTTGCCCAACCGCCTTTGTTCCGAGAATGCCAAGCTTGAACCAGACTCGCCCGCAACACACCGGCCTTGAGGGCCGTATCGCCGATCTGATTGCCCCCGGGCTCGAATCGATCGGGTATGAACTCGTCCGCGTCACCATCATGGGCAAGCAGACGCCGACCGTGCAGATCATGGCGGACCGGGCGGATCAGACGCAGCTTTCGCTCGATGATTGCGAGCGTATCAGTCATCTGGTCTCCGCGGTGCTCGATGTCGATGATCCGATCAGCAGCGCGTGGACGCTCGAAGTGAGCTCCACCGGGATCGACCGGCCGTTGACGCGGGTGAAGGATTGGAACCGGTTTGCCGGGCATCTGGCCAAGATCGAGATGGATGTTCCGATCGCCGCCGGGCGCAAGCGGGTGACCGCGACCGTGCTGAGTGCGGATGACACCGCGGCACGGGTGAAGCTCGATACCGGCGAGACCGTCGATTTGCCGCATCATGATATCCGCAAGGCCAAGCTCGTCCTGACCGAAGATTTGATCAAGGCGACCGAAACGCCGTCTCCCCCGAACTGAACCATTCAGAGCAAAAGAGCGAGATTTCCATGGACACCGCGATTGCCCGCCCCGAACTGCTCCTTGTCGCCGACGCCGTTGCCCGCGAAAAGCAGATCGACCGCGACGAAGTGCTGGAAGCGATGGAACAGGCCATCCAGAAGGCCGGCCGTGCCAAATACGGGCATGAGAAGGATATTCGTGCGACGATCGACCGCAAGACCGGCGATGTGCGGCTGTCGCGCTGGACCGAGGCGGTCGAGGTGGTGGAAAATGAAGAGACGCAGATTCCGCTGCATATTGCCAAGAAGTTCAAACCCGAGATCGAGCTCGGCGGGCATCTGATCGATCCGCTGCCGCCGATCGATTTCGGGCGGATCGCGGCGCAGACCGCCAAGCAGGTGATCGTGCAGCGGGTGCGCGAATATGAGCGCAAGCGCCAGTATGACGAGTTCAAGGACCGCGTCGGCGAGATCATCACCGGGGTCGTCAAGCGGACCGAGTACGGCAATCTGATGGTTGACCTCGGCCGGTCCGAGGCTCTGCTGCGGCGTGATGAGACGATTCCGCGCGAGAATCTGCACAATGGCGATCGGGTGCGGGCGTTCATTTACGACGTGCGCGAAGAGCCGCGCGGGCCGCAAATATTTTTGTCTCGCACTCATCCGGGGTTTCTCGCGAAATTGTTTGCCCAGGAAGTGCCGGAGATTTACGAGGGGATCATCGAGATCAAGGCGGTTTCGCGTGATCCGGGGTCGCGCGCGAAGATGGCGGTGATTTCGCGGGATGCCTCGATCGATCCGGTCGGCGCCTGTGTCGGTATGCGCGGTTCGCGGGTGCAGGCGGTGGTGGCCGAGTTGCAGGGCGAGAAGATCGACATCATTCCCTGGTCGCCCAACCCCGCGACCTTCGTGGTCAATGCGCTGGCACCGGCCGAGGTTTTGAAAGTCGTGCTCGATGAGGAGGCCGGCAAGGTCGAGGTTGTGGTGCCGGATACCCAATTGTCGCTGGCGATCGGCCGGCGCGGCCAGAATGTGCGGCTCGCATCGCAATTGACCCGCTGGGATATCGATATTCTGACCGAGGCCGAAGAGAGCGAGCGGCGCCAGGAAGAGTTCCGCCGGCGCTCGCATCTGTTCGTCGATGCGCTCGATGTCGATGATGTGATCGCCGGATTGCTTGTCACCGAAGGATTTGAAGGGATCGAAGACTTGGCTTCTACACCATTGGATGAACTGGCCTCGATCGAAGGGTTCGATGAGGGCATTGCCGCCGAATTGCAGCGCCGGGCGGAGACCGCGATCGAGAAGCGGGCGGGCGAGCTGGAGGACAAGCGCAACGCGCTGGGCGTGACCGACGAACTCGCCGATCTCGAAGGTCTGTCGGCGGCGATGCTGGTCGCGTTGGGTGAGGCCGGCGTGATCGATGAAGAGAGCGCCAATGCGATCATCATGGCGGCGCGCGCGCATTGGTTCGAAGGGGATGAAACACCTGCCTGAACCCGAGCCGGCCGCATCCGAGACGATCGAGGACGACGCGGCCGATCATGTCGGTCCGCTGCGCCGTTGCCTGGTCACGCGGGAGCGCCATGAGCGTGAGACGATGCTGCGCTTCGTGGTCGGGCCCGATTCGACCATGCTGGGCGACGCGCTGGTGTTCGACGTGGCTGCAACCCTGCCCGGTCGTGGGCTGTGGTTGAGTGCGCGGCGGGATGTGGTAGACATGGCGCTCAAGCGCGGCGTGTTTGGCAAGGCTGCCGGCAAGCGGCTGGTAATCCCTGAACGGCTGGCCGATCGGGTCGAGCATGTTCTGGAAAATCGGGTCGTCGAGTTGCTGGGGCTGGCCCGGCGGGCTGGTGCGGCGGTCGGCGGGTTCGAGAAGGTGAAGGAACGGCTGGCGGCCGGGCAGACTGCCCTGCTGGTCATGGCGTCCGACGGCAGCGAGGCGGAACAGGCCAGGGTACGGGGCCATCACAAGGTCGCCATGGTGCGGCCGCTTTCGGCACAGCGGCTTGGTGCGGTTTTCGGACGCGAGCGCACCGTGCATGTCTCGATCGGACCTGGCAAACTGGCTGGTATGATCGCAACCGAGGCCGCCAGATTGGCAGGTGTTCGTCCCGCGGTGATTGCGGGGGACATTGCCAGTGCGGCGGAGAGCGGGCAGAGAGAGCCGCAACCGGGGTGACACCCGGATTTTGGCGATGCGTGCGGCTGGTGCCGCGGGTTACGAGACTAAGAAACTGAATTGAATACGGACCGGATTGTATGAGCGACGAGCAGGATCAAGGCGAAACCAAAGGGCGGCTCTCGCTGCGGCCGGCGAACCGGACCGAGCTTGGCCGTACGGTCGATGCCGGGTCGGTGCGGCAGAGCTTCAGCCATGGCCGCTCGAAAGTGGTGCAGGTCGAGGTGCGCAAGAAGCGCGGCGGTGCCCCCGGTAGCGCCAGTGAATCCACCGCGACCCGGCCGGCGCCCGCGCCGGTGCGTGGCGGCAATACCGTGACACCGGTGCCGCGCAGCCTGACCGCGACCGAGCAGGCCGCGCGCCAGCGCGCCGTGGCCGAGCAGCAGCGCGAATCCGCCAAGCGTGATGCCGAACGCCGCGAGCAGGAGACGATTTCGATCCTGTCCGCCGCCGAAGAAGCGCGTCGCCGCGAGGAAGAGGCCGCCAAGGTCGCCGAGGAAGAGAACCGCAAGCGGATCGAGGAAGAATCGCGCCGCCGCGAGGAAGAGGCCGCCAATCCGCCGGCCGCGCCGGTTGCCGAGCCATCCGAATCAATCGAAGCACCGGCCGCGACCGACGCCGCACCGGCAACGCCAGCGCCGGCCCCACCGGCAAGCGCGCCGCCGCGCCGGGTTGATGCCGCGACCGCGCCACGCCGGCCGGCCACGACCACGCCGGCCGCAGCCGTGACGCCGGAGACCCTGCGCCTGAAAGCCGGCCGTGGCCGCGAGGATGAGGATGAGGCGCCGCGTGTCGCCCGCCGCCCCGGTGGCGGGGGCGGTGCATTGCCGGCGCGCAAGCCGGTTGCGGCACCCGCGAAGAAGGTGGTGGATGATCGTCGCCGCGGCGGTGCCCGGATCGATGTGCAGGCCGCCATGTCGGGCGAGGATGAGCGGGTTCGTTCGCTCGCCTCGGTTCGTCGGCAGCGCGACCGTGAGCGTCGCCAGGCCGAACTCGAAATGCTCCGTTCAGATCAGGTGCGCGTTGTGCGAGATGTTATTCTGCCCGAGACCATTACGGTCCAGGAACTGGCCAACCGTATGGCGGCACGGGTGCCCGACGTCGTCAAATCCTTGATGAAGCTGGGCGTGATGGCGACCGCGACGCAATCGATCGATGCGGATACCGCGGAGATCGTGGTCGAGGAATTCGGCCACAAATCGAAGCGCGTTTCGGAAGGCGATGTTGAAATCGGCCTCGAGGGCGTGGTGGATGCCGATGCCGACATGCGGACACGGCCGCCGGTGGTGACCATCATGGGCCATGTCGATCACGGCAAGACCAGTTTGCTCGATGCGCTGCGCTCGACCAGCGTTGCCGCCGGCGAGGCGGGGGGCATTACCCAGCATATCGGTGCCTATCAGGTGACTCTGCCGAGCGGTGAGCGCATGACTTTCATCGATACGCCGGGCCATGAGGCGTTCACCGCGATGCGGGCGCGTGGCGCGCAGGTGACCGACATTGTCGTGCTGGTGGTGGCCGCCGATGATGGGGTGATGCCGCAGACGATCGAGGCGATCCGCCATGCCAAGGCGGCGAACGTGCCGATTATCGTTGCGATCAACAAGATCGATCGGCCGGACGCCAACCCGACGCGGGTGCGCAGCGAGTTGCTGCAATATGACATCGCGGTCGAGGAAATGGGCGGCGAGACGCAGGATGTCGAAGTGTCCGCGCTGAAGCGCGAAGGGCTCGACCGGTTGCAGGAAGCGATTTTGCTGCAGGCCGAAATTCTGGATCTGAAGGCCAATCCGGATCGCAGCGCGGAGGGTGCGGTGATCGAATCGCGGCTCGATCGTGGACGCGGGCCGGTTGCGACCATCCTGGTCCAGAAGGGCACGCTCAAGCAGGGCGATATCGTGGTGGCGGGGACCGAACAGGGCCGCGTGCGGGCGATGCTCGATGAGCATGGCAAGCCGGTGACCAGTGCCGGGCCTTCCGTGCCGGTCGAGATTCTGGGCATGTCGGGCGTGCCATCGGCCGGTGAGGCGTTCGTGGTGGTCGAGGACGAGGGAAGGGCGCGCGAGATCGCCGAGTTCCGTCAGCGCCGTCTGCGCGAGACCAACGCGGTGGCCGGTGCGGCGGCGCGCGGCACGCTCGATCAGATGCTGGCGCGCATTCAGGCCGGTGAGCAGAAGGAAGTTGCCCTGCTGATCAAGGCCGATGTGCAGGGCAGCGCCGAGGCGATTCAGGCGCTGGTGACCAAGCTCGGCAATGACGAGGTGCGGGTGCGGGTGCTGCTGGCCGCGGTTGGGCAGATCACCGAGAGCGACGTGCAGCTTGCCAAGGCGTCGGATGCGATCGTGGTCGGCTTCAATGTTCGGGCCAATGCGCAGGCGCGCGCGCTGTCGAACCGGGACGGCGTCGATATACGGTATTTCAGCATCATCTATCAGGTGGCTGACGACATCGAAAAACTGGTCAAGGGCAAGCTCGCGCCGGTGCATCGTGAGAAATTCCTGGGCTACGCGGAGATCCGCCAGGTGTTCAACATCACCAAGACCGGCAAGGTGGCGGGTTGTTATGTCACCGAAGGGCTGGTCAAGCGCGGCGCCGGCGTGCGGCTGTTGCGCGAGGGCGTGGTGGTGCATCAGGGCGAGCTGTCGCAGCTCAAGCGGTTCAAGGACGATGTGCGCGAAGTGGCGCGCGGCTATGAATGCGGCCTGTCCTTCGCCGGGTTCGGCGATATTCGCGAAGGCGATGTGGTGGAATGTTACGAGACCGAACTCGTTCCAGCATGACCGGTGCGGGCAGGGGCCGGGGCAGCACCGACCGGGCCAGCGTTGCCGGCAAGGTGCAGGACGGCCCGTCGCAGCGGATGCGGCGGGTGGCCGAGGACATCAGGCATCGGCTTTCGGCCGTGTTGGCGCGCACCGAGTTTCGTGATCCTGATCTGATCGGGGTGCATCTGACGGTTGCCGAGGTGCGGATGAGCCCGGATTTGAAGCACGCGACGGTGTTCGTCTCGCGGCTGGGCAATGTTCCGACCGATCCGCTGCTGCCGGCGCTCAAGCGGGTCGGGCCGTTTCTGCGCAGCGCGATCGGGCAGGGGATGCGGACGAAATTCGTGCCCGACCTGCATTTTCAACCCGATCTGGCGCTCGATGAGGCGACCAGGATCAACCGGTTGCTGCATAGCCCGGAAGTGGCGCGCGACCTGCCGCCGGCCCCCGAACCCGACGAGGCATGACCGAGGTTTTGCGCGATGATGCCGATGGCATCGCGCGGGCGGCATTGTTGTTGCGAACGGGTCGTCTGGTCGCGTTTGCCACCGAGACGGTTTATGGGCTGGGGGCGGATGCGACCGATGGTGATGCGGTTGCGGGGATTTATGCGGCGAAGGGGCGGCCGCAGTTCAATCCGCTGATCTGCCATTTTCCCGATGCGGCGCAGGCTTTTGTTCATGTGATCGCGGATGAGCGGGCGCGGCGTCTGGCTGAAGCGTTCTGGCCGGGGCCGTTGACGCTGGTGTTGCCGCGCCGTGCCGGGAGCGGGGTTTCCAGCCTGGCGGCGGCGGGGCTGGCGAGCCTGGCGGTGCGGGTGCCGGGCCATGCGACGGCGCGCGCGGTGATCGAGGCGGCGGGTGTGCCGATTGCGGCACCTTCGGCCAATCGGTCCGGCCGGCTGAGCCCGACGTGTGCGGCGCATGTGCATGGGGATCTGGCCGGGCGGATTGCGGCGGTGCTCGATTCCGGGGCGGCCAGCGTGGGGGTGGAATCGACCATTGTCGATCTGACCACGGCGACAGCGACGATTCTGCGGCCCGGCGGTGTTGCGCGTGAGGCGCTGGAGGCGGTGATCGGGCCGGTTGACTATGCCGCCGATGCGGGGAGGATTATCGCGCCGGGGATGATGCGGTCGCATTACGCGCCGTCGCTGCCGATCCGGCTCGATGCCGTGGCACCTAGTGAGTCGGAATCGTGGCTTGGGTTCGGGCCGGCGGTGGTTGCGGCGCCGGTGGCGGTGAATTTATCGGCGGCGGGTGATCTGCGGGAGGCGGCGGCGCATTTGTTCGAGGCGCTGCATCGGCTGGACGCGGCATCGGTGGCGGCGGGATTGGCGGGGATTGCGGCGGCGCCGGTGCCGCATGAGGGGTTGGGGGCGGCGATCAATGATCGGTTGCGGCGGGCGGCGGCGCCTCGGTGAGGGAGAAGGATTCTTCTTTTTTGTGAACAAAAAAGAAGCAAAAAAAACTTCTTTAATTCGGGCCCGTGCCGGTCCCAACGCCCGTGCCCCAGATTAAAGAAAGTTTTTTGCTTCTTTTTTACAAAAAAGAAGTGCTTCCCTTCTACTGTCCGACCGCAGAGACGGGCACAGAATGCTCAACCACCCGAAGAAACTGCTGCGCCATTGCGTGATAGACCGGTGTTTTGCAGACCAGCCGCGAGGCCATGGTGCCGAGGATGGCGGCGATGCCGACTGGGACGGTCATGGCGGGGTTGGCGGTCATTTCGATGACGATGGCGGTTGCGGTGAGCGGTGATTGCACGACGCCGGAGAAATAGCCGGCCATGCCGATCATGGCGAAGCTTGAGACTGGCAGACCGGGCAGGAGGTGGGCGAAGCCGGTGCCGATGCCGACGCCGACCGCGAGCGAGGGGGCGAAGATGCCACCGGGAATGCCGGACAGGTAGGAGACGAGGGTGGAGAGGAATTTCAGCGGCGCGAAATCGAGCGGCGGCATGATGCCCTGGGTGAGTGCGGCGCGGGCCTGGCCGTAGCTGGCGTCGAACACCTGGCCGTGTGAGGCGAAGCCGATGGCGGCGAGGATCAGCCCGCACAGGGCGGCGAAGGCGACCGGCCGGTTGGTCGCGAGGCGGTTGATCGGGCCGGGCATGAATTGCGCAGGTTTGACCAAGATGCGCGCGAAGGCGCCGCCGGCGATGCCGCCGATGCCAGCGCAGACGGGAACCGCAAGCCAAGCCGCGCCGATCGGCAGGGAGGCCGGGGACAGGCCGAAATACGGGTGGTAGCCGAGCGCGAGGAACAGGGTGACGCCGCTGACGAAGGCGGCCAGGATGATCGAGCGGACTTGCCGATCATCGAAACTGCGGGCCATTTCCTCGATCGCGAAGATGATGCCGGCGATCGGCGCGTTGAAGGCGCAGGTGATGCCGGCGGCGCCGCCGGCCAGGATGAGCAGGCGTTGCAGGGCGTGGCTGCGTTCCAGCCCCATGCGGCCGCAGATATTCATCACCGCGCAGCCGATCTGTACGGTCGGGCCTTCCTTGCCGATCGAGGCGCCGACCATGAAGCCGAGCAGGGTGAGCAGGAATTTGCCGGTGGCGATCCGCAGGGAGAGCACGGCATCGACGCCGGTGGCATCCTGCATCTGGAGTGCGGCCATCGCCTGGGGAATGCCGGAGCCTTGCGCGCCGGGGAAGACGCGGCGGGTGAGGGTGACGATCAAGGCGAAACCGGCGGGGCAGAGGATGAACACGATCCAGCGATGATGCGCGGTGGCGCGGGCGAAGATTGTGCTGGCCTGATCGACGCCGAGGCCGAAGGCGATGGAGATCAGGCCGGTGATGATGGCGGCGAGAGCGAAGATGAGGTTCCGCTTGGTGGTCGCCATTCGTACTGCCTCCTTCGGGATCATGCCTGCGCGCTTGGTATGCCGGGGCGGGATCGGGGCGGCAAGGTTCGCGCGGTGGCGGGGTGCGGGCGAGGGTTCGGTTCGGTGAAAAAAAACGGATATGCCGACGTTGGTTGAACCCGACCCCCTTGGGTTCAGGGCAAGGTCCTCTATAACGAGGGGTCCGGTCGGGCGAATGGGCGGCCAAGAGAAGAGGTGTATGGATTTGTTCGTTCCTGAATTGCTGCAACGTCGTGTGATCTCGTGAGCCGGTCTGCCGAATCGCCCGGGGCGCTGCCGATGCTGGATGTGCTCGCGGGCTTGATCCCCGAAAAATTGCCGTCGATCTTCGGTCACGAAACCGTCGTGCGGGGACGGGCCTATGCCAAGCGGGGGCAGGTGGCGTCGGTCGCGCTGGAAAAATCCGGCACGGTGCTGACCGCCGAGGTGATCGGCACCGAACCGCTGCCTTATCGGGTGCGGGTTTCGGCGCGTCGTGGGGTCAGGGGGTTTTTGTTTGCGGGCGATTGTAGCTGCCCGGTTGCGGACAATTGCAAGCATGTCGTGGCGACGTTGCTGCACGCGGCCCAGCCCGATGTGCGCAGGCGCCTGGCGGCGGCGCAGACAGGTGCCGCGCCGGTCACCGGCAGCCTGTCGCCGCGGTTGCAGATCTGGATGAACGACCTGCGGTTGGCGCAGGCGGGGGCGGATGAGGAATATCCCGCGGATATCCACCAGCGGTTGATGTATGTGTTCGAGCCGCTGTCCGGCCCTAATCCGCAGGTGTCGGACATCGGGATCGAGGCGGTTTCGGTGCGCCTGCTCAAGGATGGCAGTCTTTCGACCGTGACGTCGTCCTATGATCCGGGCACGCTCGATGATCGCGGCGTCGGCGGGACGAAGTTTCTGCGCCCGTCGGACCGGGAAATCCTGCCGCGCCTGTCGCGCATGGCGCAGCGGGGGGCGACGAGCGGGTTTGTTGTGCGGCTGAGCGGGGTCGAGGGGAACGCGCTGCTGCACGCGATTCTGGCGACGGGGCGCGGCCGGTGGGAGGCGGTGAACGGCGTGGTGATGCAGGCGGGGCCGCCGCTGGAGGCCGGCATTGTCTGGGCGCTGAACGAGGATGGCAGCCAGAGCCCGACGTTCGAGCTGCCGGACACCGGGATTGCGGTGCGCCTGACGCCGCCGTGGTGCATCACGCCCGATACGGGGCTCGCGCAACCGGTGCGGACCGGGCTGGCGGATCGGTTGGCCGACACGCTGCTCGCGGCACCGCCGGTGCCGCCCGAGCAGGCCGAGGCGCTGCGTGCGCGGCTGGCCCGCGATGTGCCGGCGGTGGCACCGCACGCGCCGCCCGTGCTGGCGGCGCCGGAGGAGATTGCGGTGCCGCCGGTGCCGGTGCTGCGGATCGAGCCGCGCCGAATCAGCATGCCGTCCTGGATGGGCGGTTATCGCGATCTGCACGGCGCGGTCATGACCATCAGTATCGCCCGGCTTGGGTTTCGCTACGGCGATTTCGAGGTGGCGGCGCACGATGACCGCACGCTGCCGCGCTTTACCAAAGGTGCGGCGATCTTTGCGGTTGTCCGTGACGAGGCGGCCGAAGCCGATGCCATGCGGTGGCTGACCAGATTGGGGTTCAGGGCGGCGACGGGTGCAGCCAGTGGGTCGGCGGGCGATCTGATCCTGGCTGGCGGCGACGTCGATTCCGAACTTGAGTGGCTGGAGTTTTTCTATCACGACGCTCCGCAGCTGCGGGCGGCGGGCTGGGTGGTGATCAGCGCCGATGATCTGCCGGTCCGGCTGGTCAAGGGCGATGACGCGCCGCTCACCGCATCGCTCAGCGAACGCACCGAGGCCACGGGCAGCGGGGTCGACTGGTTCGATCTCGATCTGGGCGTGGTGGTCGATGGCGAGCGGATCGATTTGTTGCCCGCAGTGATCGATCTGATCGGCAGCGAGGGGTGGTCGCTGGAGGATTGGGGCGCGGGAGATGGCGATGATGCCGATCTGGATGACGATGGTCCGGATGATTCGGACGAGCCCTTCTATCTGCCGCTGCCGGATGGCCGCGTGTTCGCGCTGCCGCGCGCGCGGCTGCTGCCGATTGTCCGCGCGATCCATGATCTGCTCGCCGCGACGCCGCGCGACGGGGCGGGCAAGTTTCGGGTTTCCACCTACGATGCGGCACTGCTCGCGGCGCTCGAACAGGCGAGCGCTGCGGCCGGCACGACCTGGTCCGGCGGCGAGCCGCTGCGCCGGCTGGGGCGCATGCTCGGCGAGACCGGCAGTATTCCGCCCGCCGTAATCCCGCCCGGTTTCACCGCCGATCTGCGGCCGTATCAGGCGCAGGGCGTCGATTGGTTGCAGTTTCTGCGCCAGGGCGGGCTGGCAGGGATTCTGGCCGATGAGATGGGCCTGGGTAAGACCGTGCAGGCGCTCGCTCATATTCTGATCGAACAGGTCGAAGGCCGGCTCGAACACCCGGCGCTGATCATCGCGCCGACCAGCCTGGTGGTGAACTGGCAGCGCGAGGCCGAACGCTTCGCGCCGGCGCTGCGCGTGCTGGTGCTGCACGGGCCGGATCGGGCCACACGGTTTGGCGAGATCGCTGCGCATGATCTGGTGATCACCACCTACCCGCTGCTCGCCCGCGATCATGAAGTGCTGCACGCGCAGCAATGGCATATGGTGGTGCTCGATGAAGCGCAGATCATCAAGAATCCCAACGCCCTGACCTCGCGCCTGATGCGCGGGCTGCAGACCAGGCACCGGCTGTGCCTGACCGGCACGCCGCTCGAAAACAACCTGGGCGAATTGTGGTCGCTGTTCGCGTTTCTGTCCCCCGAACTGCTCGGGGATCGGAAGAATTTCCAGAAGCGCTGGCGGAATCCGATCGAAAAACAGGGCGATCCCGAACGCCAGCAACTGCTCGCCCGCTACGTGCGCCCGTTTCTGCTGCGCCGGACCAAGGCGCTGGTCGCCGCCGAACTGCCGCCCAAGACCGAAATCGTCGAATCCGTCACCATGGAGGCCGAACAGCGCAATCTGTACGAAGGCATCCGCCTGACCATGCACAACAAGGTGCGCGAGGCGATTGCCGCGAAAGGCCTGGCGCGCAGCCATATCGTGATCCTCGAAGCGCTGCTGCGCCTGCGCCAGACCTGCTGCGATCCGCGCCTGCTCAAACTGCCGGGCAACCGGGCCGAAGGCGTCGCTTCCGCCAAGCTCGACCGGCTTGCGGAAATGGTGCCGGAATTGGTCGCCGATGGCCGGCGCATCCTGATTTTTTCGCAGTTCACCAGCATGCTCGCCTTGATCGAAACCATGCTCGCCGAAGCCGGGTTGCGTTGGGTCAAACTCACCGGTGACACGCGCGACCGGCAAACCCCGATCAGCCAGTTCCAGGGCGGCGACGTGCCGATTTTCCTGATCAGCCTGAAAGCCGGCGGCGTCGGCCTGAACCTCACCGCGGCCGATACCGTGATCCACTACGACCCGTGGTGGAACCCCGCCGTCGAAGATCAGGCGACCGACCGCGCCCACCGGATCGGACAACCCAACCCCGTGTTCGTGCACCGGCTGGTGGTGGCCGATAGCGTCGAAGAAAAAATGGAATCACTCAAATTGCGCAAACGCCAACTCGCGGAAGGCCTGTTCGATAACGCCGCCAGCGACACACTCGCCTTCAGCGAAGCCGACATCGACGATTTGTTCTCGTAACATGGGCAGCGTTTGGCGACTGGCGGTGGGTGGTGCCGAGGGAAAGCAAGGCGGGGGGCTTTGCCCCCTCGACCCCCACTAAGGGCGGAGCCCTTAGAACCCGCTAGTTTTAGGCAAGGGGAGGGCGCTGCCTGGGACTTTCAGCTGATCTGGCCTGGGTCGCCCTCCCCTTGCCTAAAACTAAAGGATTTTAAAGGCTCCGCCTTTAACGGGGTCCAGGGGCAGAGCCCCTGGCCTTGCTTCTTCTAGGCGCCACCCATCATCAGTCGCCATACGTTTACCAGTTGTTGTCGGGGTCGAAGTCGGTGTTGTCGGGGGGTTGGCTGTTATCGTTCCAATCGGGTGAGCCGGTCAGGCCGTCGTCGCGATCGGGGGCTTGGGGGTCGGGTGGTGCGGTGCCATCGTTGCGGTTGGTGTTTGAGTTGCCGAGCATATCGCCGACGATGCGCTCGCCGACAACGAAGGCGGCGCCGGTGGCGAGGCCGGAGAGCAGGGCACCGCCGAGGCCTGACCCGGTGGCGGTGGGGCCGGTGGGTCCGTAGGGGGGTTGGTTGCCCATGCCCATGTTTTGGTTGCCGAAGCCGTAGGGCGGGGGTGGGCGCATGGTGGTTTGGCGGGCCCGGCGGATGATCCGCACGATGAAGAATACGGCCAGCAGGGCGATGATGATCAGGCCGAATTTGTTCATGTGAAAGCCGCCGGGGGCGAGCGGTGCGGGTGCCGGGCTGGCGAGGTGGGCTTGCAGGGCGGCGACTTTATCGGGTTTGGCGAAGGGCAGGCCGGGGGCTGCGGATTCTGCTTTGGCGAGTGCTGTGCGGGCGGCGGGCAGGTTGCCGAGCGCGTCCTGGGCTTCGGCGGTGAGATACCATGCGACGCCGCTTTGCGGATGGGCGCGCAGGATCGGCCGCAGGTCGGCCAGGGCGGTGCGCGCGTGGCCATCCGCGATCATGATCTGGATTTGTTGGGGTGTTGCGGCGGTTTGGGCGGATGCGATGCC
The DNA here is from genome assembly GCF_002282635.1 of Acidiphilium sp. 34-64-41. Classification (NCBI taxonomy): domain Bacteria; kingdom Pseudomonadati; phylum Pseudomonadota; class Alphaproteobacteria; order Acetobacterales; family Acidocellaceae; genus Acidiphilium; species Acidiphilium sp. 34-64-41. The sequence goes on from NZ_NCJX01000052.1 coordinate 24,923, forward strand.
GTGGCCGAACATGAGCAAGACAGCGACGGCGAGGCTGCGGATCAACGAACGGCCCGTCATGGGGACCTCCTGGTAGGGTGCGACATTCCGTATATAGGAATGATGTCCGCACTATACAGCTTCGTGATCGGTGCTGCCAGATTGTGTTCGGCGCAGGTCAGTCCTGTTCCAGCGTTCTGAACAGCATCGATTTGAAGCGTGCGATGTCGATGCTGCGGCAGACGTCGATGGGCGGGAGTGTGTGTGCCCAGGTGGGGTCGTTGGCGTGTTGGCCGGTGGTGCCGAGTTCATCGATCAAGGTGGCGCCGCGGGCGAGGCCGTCGAGCGGGATGGCGACGCCGCAGCGTGTGGTGTGCGTGACGATCGATGGGTCGAGGGCGACGGCCATGGCGACGGGGTCGGGCAGGGGCAGGCCGGGTTCGGCCTGGGTTGCGGTTGCGGCGCGCAGGGCGGCGCGGGAGCAGGCCATGGCGAAGCGGGCGGTGGCGTGGTGGGAGGTGGTGAGGCGGGCCATGTCATCGGCATCGAGGCAGGCGGCGCCGCGCGAGAGGTCCCAGCCGACCAGGGTGATGGGCATGCCGGAGGCGAGCACGATGGCGGCCGCTTCCGGATCGCACCAGATATTGTATTCGGCGGCCGGGGTGACGTTGCCGATGCTGCCGGGGTTGCCGCCCATGATGGTGCAGCTTCGGACCCAGGTGGCGAGTTGCGGCTCGATTCGCAGGGCGAGGGCGATGTTGGTCAGCGGGCCGAGGGTGACGAGGTCGATCGTGCCGGGGGTGGTGCGGCAGCGTCGGATCAGTTCGAAGACCGCCGGTTCGGGTTCGGCCTGGTGGGTGGGGGGTGGGAACCCGACGTCGCTCAAGCCATCGGCGCCGTGGAAATAGCCGGCATCGGCGCGGGGTTTCAGCAGCGGGCGGTCGGCGCCGCGATAGACCGGCACGCGGGCACCGCAGAGGTCGAGCACGATGCCGGCGTTGATGGCGCCTTGCCGGACATCGACATTGCCGCTGACGATGGTGATGGCCTCGATCCGCACGTCCGGCGTGCGGAGGGCCATGATCAGGGCGATGGCGTCGTCGGAGGCGGTGTCGGTATCGATGATCAGGGTGCGCATGGGCGGGTTATCGGGTGCTGCGAAGGGGAAGGGAAGGGCTTCTTTTTTGAAAAAAAGAAGCAAAAAACTTTCCGACCCTGGGGCACGGGCGTCGAAACCAGCACGGGCCCAAATTAGCAAAGTTTTTTTTGCTTCTTTTTTGTTCACAAAAAAGAAGACTCTTCCTCCCCTTACCCTTCGCTACCACGGATCATCGCGCGGCCCCCGGCCAAACCCATGCTGCATTGCGACAGAAAGCGGTTGCGTTATCGGCCGAAATCCCCAATGTCCCTTCATCATACCACTTGAGGATGTATCGCATGGCCGAGCAGGACGAGATTTTCGCACCCTACGATGCACCGGCCGGTGGGTGGGGCGCGCTGGCCGCGACCGCGAAGGCGCTGCGGCGGCAGAGCGTGGTGGCGCGGGGCGGCAAGGCGCTGCTGGCGGCGAACCAGCCCGAGGGGTTCGACTGCCCGGGTTGTGCGTGGCCTGATCCGAAGCATACGTCGTCGTTTGAGTTCTGCGAGAACGGTGCCAAGGCGATTGCTTGGGAAGTGACCGACAAGCGCGTGACGCGCGCATTTTTCGAGCGTTACACGGTGACGGAATTGCTGGCAAAGAGCGATCTCTGGCTCGAGGAGCAGGGACGGCTGACCGAGCCGATGCGCTATGATGCGGCGAGCGATAAATATCTGCCGATCGCGTGGGATGACGCGTTCGCGCTGATTGCGCGGCACATCAATGCGATGGAGCATCCCGATCAGGCGGAGTTCTATGTTTCGGGCCGCACCTCGAACGAGGCGGCGTTTCTGTTTGCGCTGCTGGGACGGTTGGTGGGCACCAATAATTTCCCCGATTGCTCGAACATGTGCCATGAGCCGACCAGCCGCGGGCTGCCGCTGTCGATCGGGATCGGGAAGGGGACGTCGGTGCTCGAGGATTTCGAACACGCCGACATGATTCTGAACATCGGCCAGAATCCCGGCACCAATTCGCCGCGCGCGATGGGCACGCTGCGTGAGGCGGCCAAGCGTGGCGCGCGGATCGTGGTGCTCAACCCGCTGCGCGAGCGGGCGCTGGAGCGGTTTGCCGACCCCAAGAGCACGCAGGACATGCTGTCGAACGGGGCGAAGATCGCGCATCTGTACTGTCAGGTGAAAGTCGGCGGTGATGCGGCGGCGCTCAAGGGCATCATGAAGCTGGTGATCGAGGCGGATCGCGCCGGCAAGGCGGCCGGGACCGGCGGCGTGCTCGATGAGGATTTCATCGCGGCGCATACGCATGGGTTCGCGGATTTCGTCGCCGATCTGGATGCAACGCCGTGGGAGGACATTGTTGCGACATCCGGCTTGAGCCGCGAGGTTTTGCAGCAGGTCGCGACGATTTATTGCGAGTCCAAATCGGTCATTCTGATGTACGGCATGGGCATTACTCAGCATCAGCATGGTTCGGAAAATATCCAGCAATGCGTTAATCTTTTGCTGCTGCGGGGCAATATCGGGCGTCCGGGCACCGGGATTTCGCCGGTGCGCGGGCATTCCAACGTGCAGGGCGATCGGACCGTCGGGATCGATGAAAAACCAACCGCGGCGTATCTGGACCGGCTGGGTGCGGTGTTCAAATTCGAGCCGCCGCGCGAACACGGCCATGGCGTGGTGACCAGCATCGAGGCGATGATGCGGGGCGAGGTGCGGGTGTTTCTGGCGATGGGCGGCAATTTCGTGGCCGCCGTGCCCGATACGCCGGTGGCCGAGGCGGCGATGCGCCGGCTGCATCTGACCGTGGGCGTCACCACCAAGCTCAATCGCGGCCATCTGGTGCATGGGCAGGATGCGTTGATGCTGCCGTGCCGGGCGCGCAGCGAGTTCGATGAACAGGGCGGCGTGCTGCAATCGGTCACGGTCGAGGACAGCATGAGTTTCGTGCATGCGTCGGGCGGGTTGCTGGAGCCGGCCAGCCCGCATCTGATGTCGGAAGTGGCGATCGTCTGCGGCATGGCCAAGGCGATTTTCCCGGATCGTTATACGCATATCGACTGGGATGGGTATGCCGCGAATTACGATAAGATTCGCAACGATATCGAGGCGGTCTATCCCGAGCTGTTCCGCGATTTCAACCGCCGGGTGCGCGAACCCGGCGGGTTCCGGCTGCCGAACCCGGCGAGCGAGCGGATTTGGAAGACCAAGACGGGTCGGGCCAATTTCCTGGTGTTCAAAGGCGTCGCCGAGGATACCGCGCGGGCGGCGGAGCCTGGTTTGTTGCGCCTGGCGACGCTGCGCAGCCATGACCAGTACAATACCACGGTCTACAGCAACGACGATCGGTATCGCGGCATCAAGGGCGACCGCATGGTGGTGTTCATGAACGAGGCGGATATGGCCTCGCGCGGGATCAAGCCGGGCGGGAAGGTGCGGCTGCGGACGGTTTCGACCGATGCGACGATCAGGATGGTCGAGAATCTGACCGCGATTGCCTATAATATTCCGAGCGGATCGGTCGGGGCGTATTATCCCGAGACCAACCCGCTGCTGCCGCTGTATCACCATGACGAATTGGCCGAGACACCGGCGGCCAAGTCGATCCCGGTGATCGCCGAACCGATGGGCTGAGCGTGGTCGATCGGCGTCAGGCGCTGGCGGGGCTGGACGCGGCCGATCCGCTGGCCGGGTTCCGCGATGCGTTCAACCTGCCGGAAGGCGTGATCGATCTGGATGGCACTTCGCTCGGCGCGCTGCACGACATGGCGTCACTGACCGAAGCGGCGCATGGCGCTGGGGCATTGATGTTGCGGGATCTGGCGCAACAAGCTGGCACGCGGGCTTCTGCTTGCGATCCTGGCCACCGTGAGTGGGTGCAATTTCAATCGCGGCAGCGTCACTGTCTTCGGACCCCGCGATGGTCTCGCCGGCACCGATTTCTACCCCCAGATCGCCGTGATCATCCAGCTGGAACGCTCCGTCGCGATACGCAATCTCTCAACTTGGGTGCTCCACCAGACCACCGAGACCGCCTGCGACGTTGCGAGCCGCCCTATCACGGCCGCTCGCTCCGCCGAGACGAGCCGCGCGCACTGAAAAATGGAAAATACCGGCTATTTCAAGGGAGATGTTACCACGAGTGAAGACCTGGCGCGGATCCGAACCAATCCAGGCATAGTCGCTCGCATGCACAGCTTCGGCTTCAATATCCCCCGAAGCCAAAAAGACCGGTACGATGAGACAAGATCGATACGGCGCAGCACTCGCCGGACTCCGCTACCCCCTCTCACGCCTCACTATACCAGAGCGTTGAACAGCCGTGATGATGCGGGTTACGACGACCTCTGTTGATTGTTCTCAAATTTTGAAGACAAGAGCGTGTCGGAGACAAGGTTAACCTCACCGGCGAGGTTGATTGCCAAGATAACCTTATCGAGATCGTCGTTGTGGAAGACGTCGGTGCGGCGGGTTAATTTGAGGTGAACCGTCGGTATCGAATAGATTTCGAAATTTTTTGCCTTATCGACATAAATATCGAAATATGGGGTCACAGAAGCGAAATATCCCAATTTAGAAATTTGATATATTTTAAAATCATTATAATTGCCAATGTGTTCCATAGTAAAATTTTTCGATAAATTATCGTCTGTGCTGCCAATCTTGCAGAATTGCTCAGCAACACCAACAAAATAATTTGTTGAGTTTTGCGCAATTTTAACTTTAGAACGGTAAAATTCTTCAACTGATGAATGCATATGTGGAAATGGATTTTTATTTTTCAAAAATCCAAAAAAACCCTTCCAATAATCCGTGCCTATCCGGTTAAGTCAGACACCCACTACATGTGGGGTGGACCCATGCTCCCGAATAAAGCTGGGCATAGGTTGGCGCCTCGGCGCCGCCC
>NZ_NCJX01000053.1:0-16207 GCF_002282635.1 Acidiphilium sp. 34-64-41
GGGCGGCGCCGAGGCGCCAACCTATGCCCAGCTTTATTCGGGAGCATGGGTCCACCCCACATGTAGTGGGTGTCTGACTTAACCGGATAGGCACGGATAGATCGACGCGACGAGCGCCATACATGCCAGATAAGGGATCGCCACTTTCATGCACTCCAATCGACTGTGCCGCACGTTGTCGCATCTGCGCGATTTGATCAATCGCAGGCAGTTTCATGCTGTCGAAGCGCTAACGCCATCGGGTGAGGCGGGATTTACACTGCTCGAGATCATGGTGGTGATTGTCATAATCGGGTTGTTGATCGGCATTGTGGCACCGGCGGTCCTGCATCAGTTGGGTCGGGCGCGGGTGTCGATTGCGGGGCAGTCGATCGAGCGGTTGGGCTCGGTGCTCGATATGTACAAGCTCGATACCGGTTCGTACCCGACGACGGAACAGGGGCTGGAGGCGCTGGTGGCGCAGCCGGCGGGGGTCGAGACTTGGAACGGTCCTTATGTGAAGGCGGGGAAACTGCCGGTTGATCCGTGGAACCATCCGTATATCTATCGCGATCCGTCGGACCGGGCAGGCATGCCCTATGATTTGTGCTCGCGCGGGCCGAACGCGGCGGCGAGCGGGGCGCCGCATTTGATTTGCAACAAGTAAGGCGCGTGCTGCGATTTTGGCGAACGCCCGGCGGCGGCATCGTTCAAACCGTTGCGTGACCTTATGGTGACATTTGGAATGCAGCGGCGCGCACCCCGCGTGTGACCTGTCTTGGCTGAGGGTTCTTGGGTTCGAGGTTTTAACGATCGCGTCCGCGATCCGCTCGATCGGGCGTCATCGTTTGTGATCGTTGGCGGGTTGGCATTGGGACATCGCCGGCGGCCGGTTGTGGCGGGCCGGCGGCGGATCGGGGTGAGCCGGGCTGATGATGGCAGTTTCCCGCGCATTCATGGAATTGCGAGTCGGAATTTTTTACAGTCATAATACTGTAATTTGATTTATTGAGCGAATTCAACGTTGTAAAAAACGGCACAGGACTTGCTTTGTAGCAATATGTTACGCAAGTATCGTTTATTTGCTGACATGGAACAATCTTTTGGATCAGGGACACAAACTCATGACGATCATTCGACGAATCGGCATCGCGCTGGCCACACTCGCTGTGGCGGGCGTTGCGACGGCTTCAGCGGGAACCTATGACTTCAGTTATCAGGGCGGTTTCGGGAACAACATCATTACAGGCAGTTTCACGACGGCTCTGAAGCCTGTGAGGAATTCGGGCGGCGGTTATCGGCTGACCGGCATTTCCGGCAGTTTCGATAACAGCGCGATTACATCTCTGGTTAAGATCAACAAGTTTCAGGGCAACGACAATCTGTTTTTTGCCAATTTTGCGAATGGTGCCGACAATTATAGTCCGTTCGATGCCTTTGGCATTTCGTTCAAGGATGCCGCGAACCAGTTCGTCAATCTGTACAGCGACGCGGGTGTGATATTCGGGGCGCGCACCTGTTCGATTGACAGCGGAACCTGCACCCTTTCGTCCGGCACGCTCACCGTTACGCCGGCCGCCTTGCCGGTGCCTGAGCCTGGTAGCCTGCTGCTGCTTGGCACTGCCCTGGTCGGGCTCGGCGTGATCGCGCGGCGCCGCGCGGCCTGAACCGCCTTACCGGCCGGCAGATTATTCTGCCGGCCGGGTTTCACGCAGGATCAGAACGTGATCGACAGGGTGCCGTAGATGCTCATCGGCGCGCCGGGATAGGCATTGATGTAGTTCGAGGCGTATTGCGGTGCGATGCCGTTGAGGCCGGCGGTGCCGAAATAGCCGCCTGACGAGATATATTCATAGCTGTTGTAGTGCCGGTTGAGAATGTTCAGCGCGGTGAGCGTAAAGGCGATCCGGCGGGCGCGCAGCGAGGCGACGGGCAGCGGCATGGTCAGTTTCAGGCTGGCATTGAACGTCTGATAGCCCGGCATCGAGCGGTAGTCCGGCGCGGTGGTGATGCCGTTATAGATGTGTTCGGGGCCGATATACTGGACCCAGCCGCGCGGCGCGATCGTGGCGTTGCCGATGGCGGCGATGTAGTCGGCCCCGACGCTGATCGTGCGGGCGGGCACGTAGGAGACCGGAAAGCCATTGTAGGACGCTGGCGGGCCGCCGTTTTCGACGATGTAGTTCTGGTAATAGGCGCTTTGCAGGCTGGCGTTCGCGAACAGGTGCAGATTGTAGAGCGGATTCGCATCGGCATACAGGTTCACGCCGCGATATTGCGAGGTGCCGCTGATGCCGACCTCGCTCGCGTTGTTCAGCGTGATCGGGATGGTCTGGCTGCCGTAGCGCAGATGATAGAGCCCGACGCCGGCACGCAGGCTGCCGAGCGGGCCGGCGTGGCTGATATCGAGCTTGATGCCGGCCTGGGTGTACTGGCCGCGCTCGAGCCGGTAGTCGGCCCCGGCGATTTGCTGGAACAGGCCGCCGCCGCCGCCGACTTCGGGTGATTTCAGGGCTTGCGCATAGCTTGCGTACAGCGCGAGCCAGGGGACCGGGCGATAATTGGCGGCGAGCGAGGGTTCGACGCCGCTGCGGATTTCGGCCTGGGCCGGCAAGACGTCCTGCGCGGTGAAATTGCCCGCCGCCCCCGGTGCGAACAGGAAGCCCGAAGCGATATCCTGATGAAATGCCAGGCGGTAGCGCGAGAACCGCAGGCCGGGCGTGATGGTGAGGCCGGGCAGCGGTTGCAGATCGTCCTGGATGAAGGCCGCCTGGTTATCGAGGGTGAAGGCACCATCGCGCGCGGTGCCGCCGGGGTTGATGACGTCGGGGCTGCCGCCATCCGCGGGGTTATAGAAATTGGCTTTGTTGTTGTAGTAGCTGTGCAGCGCGTAGGCGCCAAAGGTCAGCGTGTTCCAGCCGAAATCATGGGTGAACCAGAGCTTGTCGCCGATCGTGTTGGTGTGGGGTTGCAGCAGGCGATCCTGCGTGGGTCCCTGGGTCCAGTTATCGGTGATGCGCGAGTGGGTGCGCTTGATGTGCATGTACCAGGCCTGGTTATGCAGGGTGGTGCCGCCGCCGAGATCGAGCGTCTGCTTGGCGTAGAGCAGGACCATCGCGTTGGCATCGTTCTTGTCGTAGGTCGCGAACGGTGGCGAGCCGTAGAAGCCCGATGTCGCCTGGCTGTAGAGCGGGCCGGGGTTGGGCTGGCCCTGCGCGTTCAGGCCGTTGATGGTGATGGCGGGATTGGCCGATTGCGGAATATAGGTCGGCCGGAATGCCTGGCTGCGCACGTCGTAGGCGCCGAAACTGAGCGCGCCGTTGGTGAAATCGTGCCGCGTCTTGAGAAAGATCGCGTCGTCGCTGTCCGGATTGTTGAAGCCGTTGCCTTGGCGATAGGAATTGCCGTTGCCGAAGCCGCCGGCGAGGATGCTCGACCAGCCATCGTACAGGCCGGTGCGGGCATCGAAGGTGACGGATTTCTGGTTGAAACTGCCGTAGGTCATGGCGATGTCGCCGCCGGGTTTGGCGGTCGGCTGCAACGGGTTGAAGCCGACCGTGCCGGCGAGACTGTCGTACCAGCGCTGATCGGGGTTGCCTGGGCCATAGGCCACGCTGGTCGAGCCGATCATCGCGAGGAAGGGGATGGTCGGTGCCTGCCACAGGCCGGTGACGGGATCGGCGATCGGGATGCCATCGAAGGTTACGCCCACCGCGCCATCCTGGGCGTTGCCGTTCAGGCCGGACCAGCCCTGGTTGACCCCGTTGATGGTGATGATGCTCTTGCCCGCACCGCTGGTGGAGTAGGAATTGATCGCGACGCCGGGGGCATAGGTGAGCGCCTGGGCGGCACCGCCGACCGGGCCGGCGGCGTTGAGCAGCGCGCGGTCGAGCACGCGGATCGCCTGGCCGGATTTGAAATTTTTGGTGCGCGCCGCGGCTTCGGCCGTGGTTTCGCCAGATGCGGCCGAGACGGTGCCGGCATTGACGGGGACGGCCTGCGCGATGGCGCGGGCCGAGGTTGAAACGAGCAATAGTGCGGCAAATCCGGGGTGCAGGCGCATGGTCGTCCTCGACAGTTGGGGCCGAAAAAATACGCCAGCATGCGGCTGCATGCTGGCGTTCCTGTCAAATATAGGCCTCTGAAATGTCCTGGTTCAGGTTGAAGGGTTGGTGGAGGGCAGCGGGTTGAAGTCGCTTGGGATGTTGTTTTTGATCCCTTTGGCGATATCGGTCGGTACGATGCCATCGGCATCGCAGCCAAGCCCGTTGTCCTGCGGCAGGTGCATGATAGTTTTGGTCGGGATGATCGCGTAGCTCGGCGGCAGCGGGGCGATCTGGCCCTTCAGACGGTGCGGATCGAAGGCGGACATCAGGTCGCCGACATCGGGCGTCAGCGCATCGCCCGGGCCGATGTTCGGCTGGCCGAACTCCTGCTGGCCCAGTTTGCGGCCCTTGAGTTCATCCGGCAGCAGGGCGAGCGGTGTGAGACCGAACACCTCGTCGACGAATTTCACCACCGAGGATTGGCTGCCCATTTCATGCGAAATCGCATGGACGCGGGCATAGGGCGAGATGACCAGCAACGGCACGCGGGGGCCTTCGTCGAACACCACGTGATCCGGACCATCGGCCACGATCGGCGGCGGCACGTGGTCGTAATCGCCTTCGGAATCATCCCAGGTGATGATGATCGCGGACTGTTTCCAATAGGGGCTTTTCGCGATCGCATTGACGGTCTTGGCGACCATCGCCTCGCTGATCTGGGCATCGGAATAGCCAGGATGATCATCATCGCCCACGAAGTTGGCCTGCGCCTTGGCGTTGGGGTTGTCGACCTTGAGGCCCATGATGTTCTGATAGCCGCCCTTGACATAGAACACCCCGCCCTTGCTGGGCAGGCCGCCGGTGCTGATCGCGGTATATAGATCGTTCAGCCCGTGCAGATTGTTCCGCTCGGCCGGATTATTCGAAACATAGCCGAAATACTGCGGACCGTTGTGATGGGTGATGTAGGAGGCATGAACGCCGTTGGCATCGACCGGATTGGCCGGGTCGGTCGGTTCGTGGTCGTAGCCTTCCTCGTACCAGCCCCAGTTGACCGGTTTTTGGCCGTGGGCTGCGAGGTAGCCGATGTCCTGCTGCACGTCGGCGAGGTCGGTGCCGGGGGCATCGTCCTGATCGGTGAAGGTTTTGACGTCGCGGCCCGCGGTGGTCAGCGCCAAGGTCGCGTAGGTCTGGTTGATCTGCACGCCGTAATTGGCGCCGTTCGGGCCGGAAAAATCGCCGGGGTTGACCGGCATCGCGCCGCTGGTGCTGGCCGCCGGATCGAGCGGTGAGCCCCAGAAGGGGTCATCATCGTCCATGACCGGTTCGCCCGAGGCCGCTTCGCTGATGACACCGCCGGCCTTGTTGGTCACCGATGGCGCGTTGCCCGCGTAAGGCGTGCCGTTCGGCGAGACGAAGGCTTCGGAAGGATGCAGCGCCCATTGGGTCAGGCCGGTCTGGGCCGCGAAGATCGACAGATTGCCTGGCGTGGAGGGGCCGGTGATGTTCTGGAATACATGATCGAACAGCACGAAGCGCGACGCGTATTGCCAGAGGAACGGGATGGTGTCGCAATCCTCATGCGCCATGGCGAGTTCGCCATATTGCTCGGCCTTGAGCGAGGGATTGCCGGTCGGCGAGTATTTCAGCTCTTCGGTGATCGCGAATTTATCCATCCGCGGCTTGCCGTTGACCACGTCTTCCTTGGCCACGATGCGGGCGTGCGAGTGGTCGATATCATCGGTGTCCCAGGCGTATTACTTCGGCCCGATGCGGAACGGCGCGATCGTGGTGTGCTGGCCGGTCGGGGTGATGAGTTCCTGGTAGAAGCCGGGGGTCTTCGACGCCGGTTTCGAATAGATGCCGTCGGCACCAGGGAACGTGCCGAAATAGGAATCGAACGAACGGTTTTCCTGGTAGATCACGAAGACATATTTGATCTTCTTTTTGACCAGCTGGATCATCTGCGCGTCTGACAGGTTCAGATGCGGCTGCTTGGCCATCATCGATTTAACGACGCCGGTCGCATCGGGCTGAGCAACCACCATGGCGGAAACCGGCGTCGCGGCGGCGAGAATGGGTTGGCTGGTGATGCTCAGCGCGCAAAGCGCCGAGCATGCCATCAGGATGGCACGTCTCATGGTTGTCTCCGGGTTGTTTATGATACCCGGATAATCACATTTTAACCGCTTGTGCATGATAGTTCCATGTCATTTGCAGCGCCGGCGCGCGGAGGGCTCGTGATGATTTTTTAACGCTACATCGGACGTCATTGGTCGCAGGCGTGCGGGCGCCAGCGCAGGATGCGGTAGGGCGTCTCGATATTCGACGGGCTCAGCCGGACCACGGCGCAGCGTGCCGCGCGCGCGCGGCCGGGGCCTGATGCGACCGCGGCGATCTCGACGATCGGCGGCCCTTCCACCGCACCGCCCGGCAGGTCGATCTTGCCGGCGAGGCGGAGTGCGGCCAGCACCACCGGGTCGGCCGCGGCGGCGACCGGCAGCGGTGGCGCGAATCGCGAGAGATGCGGCGCGATCGCGGTGAACAGCGCCGGCGTCATGCCCATTACCCCGGCGAGATCGCCGATCGCGGCAAAGCCCTCGCCATTGGGGCCACCCGCATGGCCTGCCGCGCGATAGGCGGCATCGAGCGCCGCTTGCGCGGTGGGGGATGCGGCGGGGCTGCGCCACGCGACGATCGCGTCCGCGATGCTCTGCGCCTGCGCCGGTGCGGCACCCACCACGCGCAGCAGGGCTGCCAGCAGCACAGGCGGCGCCACGTTCGGGTTGATCCGCCCGGCGATGCTGTGCGCCGCGAGGCGGATTGTGCTGGCGCCGATTCGCGTGGTGGTGAGCGCCTCGCCATCCGAGAGTGCCACGATGGCGCGGGCAATGCCGCCATCCGCCGCGGCATCGGCCATGGCCGCGCCACGCAGATTGCCCGCGATCGTCAACTGCATCCGCGCCGCGCCGAGAAACTGGGTGATCAGAAACCCCAGCAGCACCAGCACGAACAGCACGATCAGCAGAGCAAAGCCCCGATCCCGTTCCTGGGCCGATCCGGACCGGCTCAATGCAGGCCGAGCCTCGCCCGTAGCCTCGCGTTGGGGTCGGACGAGCCGTCCGCGGGCAGCACGTTCAGCTCGGCCGGCACCGCCGCGGGGCCGGGCAGTTCCTGGCGCAGGTCTGCGGTCAATGACGCGGCATCGGTCTGGTTGTGCACGACGTGCGGGGTGATCAGCACCAGCAATTCCTCACGGGTACGGGTGTTGTTCTGGCTGGCGAACAGCGCACCGAGCACCGGTACGTCCTTGAGGAACGGCACACCGGAATTCTCCCGCTGATCATTGTCGCTGATCAGCCCGGCGAGGCCGATGGTCTGGCCGTCATGTACCACCACGCTCGAGGAGACCGAGCGCTCGGAGAAGGTGGGCGAGTTGATCCCCTGCGTCGTCACGGTCGGCGCGACGCCGCTGACCTGTTGGGAGATTGTGAGCGCCACGAGCCCGTCGTTGGAAATGCGCGGCGTGATTTGCAGGATCACGCCGGTTTCCTGATAGTTGATCGAGTTGATTACCGGCGCGCCGGTGGTGATGGTGCTCTGCGAGGTCTGCGACAGATAGGGCACCAGATTGCCGACCAGCAGATTGGCGGTGCGGTCGTTCTGTACCATCAACTGCGGCGAGGACAGGATTCTGACCTTGGTGACCGATTGCAGCGCCGAGATCGCGAGTGGTGCGGCATCCGCGCCATAGCCCGACAGCACGAAGCCGGGGAAATTCTGCACCAGGCTCGATGTCGTGCCCTGGCTGAGCACGCCGTTGATGCCGCCCGATTTGAAAAAGAACTGGGTGCCGTATTGCAGCGCGCCAGTCAGATCGACCTCGGCAATGGTGGCGTCGATCTCGACTTCGAGCGGTTCGATGTCGATCTTGCGCAGCATGGCGTGGATCGTCGCATCGGTCGCCTCGGTCGCGTAGACCAGCACGGCGTTCTGCTGCGATGCTGCGATGATGCGCGTGCCATCGCCGGTCGCGCCGTTGCCGGCACCCCCAAGCGAACCGCCGCTCAGCGGCCCGAGCAGGGGATTGTCGGAGGCTGGCGTCGGTGCCGCCGGCGCGCTGCCCAGGCCACCACCGGGACTGCTGCCCGCATTCGCGCCGCCCGCACCGCCGACGCTGATGCCGCCCGCCGTGGTGCCCAGCGGCGAGGTGGCGCCGCCGGTCGCGGTGGCATTGGCCCCCGGCATGCCGGACAGGGTCTGCGCGGTGATGCCGGGCGCGGTCTGGCCCTCGTTGCCGCTCGATTGCGCCGTCACGTCGTTCGGGGTGAAGGCTTCCTGCAACACATGCGCGACCGCCTCGGCGCTGCTGTTGTGCAAATAATAGACGTGCCAGACGCGCCGCGTCGCCGCGTCCTGGTGCGAGAGCACGGTGTAGACCCGGTTGGCCTGGACGATCTGGGCGAGGCTGGGCGCGATCACCATGACCGCGCCGATCCGCTCGAGCGGCACCACCTGGATCGATCCGGTATTTTTGCCGGCGTGCAGGGCGGCGGTGAAGGCGGTGGCGAAATCCTTCGCGCCGCCGCCGCCGGCGGGAAACAGGATGTAGGATTGGCCGGCCAGCGCATCGACATCGAACGCCGAAATCAGCTGGATCAGCGTGTCGCGCGTCTGGGGATCGCCATCGACGATCAGGGCGTTGCGCCCTGGTGCGGCGACGACCCGGCCGCCCTTGCCGACATAGGGTTGCAGCACGGCGGCCAGATGCGCGGCATCGACATAACGCAAGGGCACCACCGTCGCCCCGGCCAGTGCATCGCTCCCGGCCATCGCCGGCCCGGCGGCCGCCACCGGGATCACGCGATAGATGCCGTGGCTTTCGACCAGTTCGGCCTGGTTCTGCCCGAGCAGGGTCTGCAACGTCGGGATCAGATCGGCCATTGGCAGCGGATAAGCGGTATGCAGCGTCGCTTTGCCGTGCACCGCCGGGTCGATCGTGTACGTCACGTGCAGGATGCTGCCGAGGATCTGCGCGACCACGGCGCGGATGTCGGTATCGGCGAAATCGAGCGAGACCGCGCCGCCCGCCACCCCCGGCGGCGGCGTGCCGGCGCCCGGCAGCGGGGTCTGCGAACCGTAGCTCGCGGTGACGGCGCCGGGGCGGGCGGCGACAATCGCACCACTTTGAGGCGGGATCGCGGGCGGTGCCAGCTTGGTTGTCTCGAGCAGGGGTGACGCCTGCGCCATGATGGGCGCATCGGGGGGTTGCGGTTTCGGCGTGCAGCCGGCCAGCATCGCGGCGGGCAGCAGCAGCGTGGTCAACAGGCGGGTTCGGCGGGGCGGCGTCAGGTGGGGCGGCGTTGGGCGCATCTATTGTCTTCCGGGCGTTTGGATCAGGGGCAGACCGTGCGGCCGCAGCGGTGGGTCTGGCTGGGCGGACGGCGGCGGCGCATCGGGCGTGCCGGCGAAATGCGGGGTCAGCACCAGCCGCACGCCCGGTGCCGTCAGCGTCACCGCGGTCGCGGCGATCGTGCTGACCCGATAGGCGCCGATGCGGCCGCCCTGCTTGACCAACCGGGTCGGCCCGGCCGCCGGGGTGAAAATCGCAAGGCGCAGCGACGGGCCGATCAGAATTCCGGACAGGCGCGGCAAGGTGCTGTCGCCCCGTGCCGCGACGGCGACCGGCCGGCGATCCGGCCGGAACAGGGGCCGCGCCAGGATCGTGGTGATCGCGCCGGTGGCATCACCGCCCGGCGGCGGTGCCGGGTGCGGCGGCAGGAGCGCGATCGGCCGGTGCGGCGGCGGCGGCGGTTGCGCGCTGATTTCGGCAATGCAGACCGAGGCGAGCGCTGCGGCCAGCACGATCAGCGCGGCGCGGCGCAACGTGATCATCGGCGTTGCGCGGCGCGGAACGCCGAGATGGTGAAGCTGGCGCGGATCGGCAGATCGCGCCCCGGATCGGGCAGGCCGGTCGCGTGCAGCGACAGATCATCGACCAGCATGCGCGGCGCGGCCGCCCCGATCGCGCCCAGCAGCGCGATCAGCCGGGGATAGTCGGTGGTCAGGCTGATCCGCAGCGGAATCCGGCGGACATCGCCGGTTTTCACGGTGGTGAGAATCTCGGCGGAATCGAGCGTGATACCCTGCCGCAAGGCCAGCGCCTGCACGTCGCCCTGCAGCGCCGCACCCGCCACCGCATCCGAGCCGCCGGTCAGCAGGGCGGTGGTCGCGATGTCACCCCGGCGCAACGCGATAATCCGGCGCTGCAAGGCCGGCAGGGCTGCGATCAGGGCGCGTTCGTGGGCGATCATCAGGCGGCGCTCGGCGATCCTTTGCGCGCGCGCGTCGTACCATGACAGGCCGGGTGCGATCAGGCCGAACCACACCACCAGCAGACCGGCCAGCGTCAGACCGAGCGCTGCCGCCTGGCCGGCGCGGCCGGTCGGCAGATCGAGCCTGCCACCATCGATCAGCCTAGCGCGGGCCATGCTGGCGGACTTTCACCTTGATCGAGAAAATATCGGCGCGTTCGTTGAGCGCGCGGGTGACCGGTGCGGCGAAGGCGGGATCGGCGAAGCGGTGATCGGCCGACAGCGCGGCGACCAGACCGGCTGCGTTCGGCGACTCGCCATCGAGCGTCGCGACGCCGTGGCGGAACGAAACATCGGTCAGGAAACTGCGATCGGGCAGCGCCGTGGTGATCGCGGCGAGCGCCGCCAGCGCATCGCCTTCACGCGCCTGTTCGCGCGCGAGCGTCGCGGCGCCATCGCTCGCGGCGACCAGCCGAGCGCGCAGCGCTTCGGCCTCGTGCAGGGGCTGCGCGAGCGCGCTGCGCTGGGCCGCGAGGGCGGCAAGGTCGATCTGCTGGCGCGCCAGCGGAATGATCAGACACGCCAGCGCCAGCAGCCCGCACATGGCGGCCAACACCCGATCGAGCCGCCGCGCGGGCGGTGCGGCGTGGTCGAGCGTCAGGCTCGCCATGCCATCGCTTGCGGGAGCTTCGATGCGGGTGGCATGCAGCCCGGCGGCGGCCAGCGCATCGAGCAGCGGGGCAACGCTGTGGCGCGGCAGGACCGCGAGGCGCAGCGCCAGCAGCCCGGAAGCGCGGTCGCGCCGCAGGATTTCGGTGTCGAACCAGATTTCCGCGGCGTCGAACGGCGTCAGCCGATCCATCTCGAAGGCCACCGCCGTCGCCAGATGCCGTTCCGCCGCCAGCGGTAGCGTGATCGTGGTGGTCAGGATCAGCCGGGCCGGCGCGGTGAGCACCAGCGTCGCCGCACGGCGCAGCGCGGGTGACAGGGTGGGCAGCGCGCCGAGCGTGCCGAGATCGCGCAACCCGCCGCGTGCGCGCAACGCCACCACCGCCCGCTCGGGTGCGGCGGGATCGGCGGTGACGACCAGGCCAGGGCCGCCGCCGGCCATCATGGCGCGCACGGGCGCGGGCAGCAGCGATCCAATCATCGCGCCATACCAGCGGAACAATTCCATGGCGCCCTAGTGACGTGCTGACAGGGTTTTGAAAAATGAAGCTTTCATGTCAGTGCGCGGTGGCGAGCGCCGGAGCGGCGATCAGATCGGGCCACGGCGCCTGCGCGGGCCGATGATGAGGGCCGATGCCGACGAGGCGCAGCCGGATCAGGCGGGGCAGGCCGCCGGCCGGGCCGCGCGTCTGCCACACCGGTGCGCCGAACACCGTGCGCGGCCACCAATAGCCGACGTCGAGCCGCCGCACGCCGCGGGCGAGGCGCTCGACCTGCGGCGTTGCTGCCGGGCGCAGTGCCACACCGGCGCGATGCGGCGACCAGGTCAGGACCAGATCGTGCTGCCGATCGACCGCGATCGTCGCATCGATCCATCGGTCATGACCTGCAACCGCGTCCGGCAGCTTCGTGATCAGGTGCAGCGCATGGGCGCTGCCCGCCGCCTGCCCCGGCCGCGCCTGGGTGATCAGCCGGCGCAATGCCCGATCGACCGCGACCTGCCGCCCCGCCTGGGCGAGCACGGCGGATTGCCGCGCATAGGTGCCCAGCCCGAAACCGATCCCCTGGGCCAGACCGACCAGCAACAGGCCGAGGACGACCAGTGCCACCATCATTTCGAGCAGGGTGAAGCCGGCCTCGCGCCTCATTGCGCCGGCACCGCGACCAGGCTGGTCAGCGTCACGGCGCGGCCGGCGGTACCCCAGCGTTCGGTCACGCTGATCCGGACCGCGACCATCGCGGCACCATGCGGGGCGGCCAGGCGGGTCGCGGTTTCGCGGTAAAAAAACCCCGCACCGTCCGGCCCGGTATGCACGTAGCGATGCGCCGGGGCCATCACGCGCAAGGCGGCGAGGCGCGACTGCGCGCGGTCGAGCGCCGCGGTTTCCTGGCGCGATACCGCAACCGAGGCCGCGCCGTCGAACGCGGCACGATACAGCACCGCCAGCGCCAGCGCCGCGATGACGAAGGCGATCAGCGTTTCCAGCAGCAGGAAGCCGCTATCGTCCGGGGTCTGGCGCATCGATTTTGATCCGCCCGGTCAGCCAGTCGATCGCGATGACCCGCACGCCGGCCGGACCGGCGAGGGTGATGCGCCCGCCGCTGGCGCTGCCATCGGGTGTGAACATCACCGTGCCGAGCGAGCCTTCGCGCGCGGCAAATCCAGTGACGCCGCGAAATATGATGTGGGTGCCGGCGGGTACCGTGCCGGTGCGCGCGCCTTCCCGCCAGACGCCGCTGGCCGGATCGAGCCGGAACACCGTCGTGCGATCCTGCGCGATGGCGCGCGCCGCGGCGTCCTGCAGGCTCTGGCGGATATCGCGCGCCGCCGCCGCCTGGGCGAGGCGCGGGCTGCGCATCGGCCCGTTGCTCGCCACCATGCCGAGCACCAGGCCGAGGATCACGACCACCACGATCACTTCGAGCAGGGTGAACCCGGCATCGGGCTCAGCGGGCAAGCTGGTCGAGCCCCAGCATCGCGAGCAGCAGCGAGGACACGATGAACCCGATTGCCGCACCCATCGCCACCGTGATCGCCGGCACCAGCAGTGCGACGAGTTTTTCGACGCCGAGTCTGGTGCGTTCCTCGTGGATTGCCGCGGCCCGCAGCGCCATCGGGCCGAGTTGGCCGGTTTCCTCGCCGAGCCGCAGCAGATGGATCGCGCGGATCGGCAGCAGGCCCGCGCTCTCCAGCCCGCGCGCGAGGCCGGCGCCGCGCCGCGCGGCCTCGGTGGCACCGGCGATCGCGGCGGCGGCGGCGCGATTGCCGATCACCTCCTGCACGATCGCCAGCGCCGGCACCAGGGCGACGCCGTTGGTCAGCAGCACGCCGAGCGTGCGGGTCAGCCGTGCCGCCACCGCCTCACGCAGCAAGGCGCCGGCGACCGGCAGGCGCAGCAACATCCCATCGACCGACAGGCGCGGCCCGGGCCGGTGCAGCAAGGCGCGCAAACCCAATCCGCCCAGGATCGCGAGCACCAGCGCATAGGGCCAGCCGACCGCACAGCCATGCCCGAGGGCCAGCAGCAGCCGGGTCGACCCCGGCAGTTTCACGCCGTTTTCCGCGAAAATCGGCACGAATTCCGGCAGCACATCGGTCAGCAGGAACCCGATCGCCCCGATCGCCGCGATCAGCAGCAGCGCCGGATAGGTCAGCGATGCCATGATCGAGGCGCGCAACGAGCGGGATTTTTCGAGCAGTTCTGCCAGGTTTTCCAGCGTGCCGGCCAGCGAGCCGGATTCCTCGCCCGCGCGCACCAGGCCGATATACAGGCGCGGAAAACTCGCCGCCTCCGCGCTCAGCGCCTGCGCGAGGGAGGCACCATCGCGCACCTGATCGCGCAGATGCTCGATGATCCGGCGCATCCGCGCGCGCGACGCGATCTCGCCGGCGAAGCGCAGGGATCGTTCCAGATCGAGCCCGGCTTGCAGCATCGAGGCCAGTTCGCGCGTGAAATCGGCCCGCTCGCTCGCCGACAGGCGCGAACCGCCGATCTCGGTGGCCAGCAAGGCGCGCAGGTCGAACCGGCCGGGCCGATCCGGGCCGAGCAGGATCAGGCCGCGCTGCTTGAGCGTTGCGATGGCATCGGGTTCGGATGCGGCTTCGATCGTGGTGCGGGATTCGGCACCGGTGCGGTCGAGGGTGCGGTAGGTGAAGGTCAGCATGGCAGGAAGACGTTCTTTTTTGGAAAAAAGAACCAAAAAACTTTCGTTAATTCCGGGCATGGGGGTTGGCGCGGGCGCCGCCGAGGGATCGGGCTTGGGGATCGTTTGGCGCTGGGTTTCAAAAGGATGCGCTTTCTGCCATCGATGTTTCGCCGGCGACGACGGCGTCGACCGCGGCCAGCGCCAGGCTCCGCATGCCCGCCGCGCCGGCGATCGCCGCCTCGCTCGCGCCATCGGCCAGCAGCGTGCCGATCGTGGCATCCGGCACCAGGAACTCGGCGATCGCCCGCCGGCCACGATACCCGGTGCCGCGGCAGGCGGCGCAGCCGACGGGATGAAAGATCGTGGCACCGTCATCGATCGAAAAGCGCCGGGCGAACCCCGGATCGATCCGCGCCGGGCGCTTGCACGCATCGCACAACCGCCGGATCAGGCGCTGCGCCAGCACGCCGCGCAGCACCGAGGCGATCAGATAGGGCTCGAGCCCCATGTCGCGCAGCCGCGTCACCGTCGCTGCCGCCGAATTGGTGTGCAGGGTCGAGAGCACCAGATGCCCGGTGAGGGCCGCGCGCGCCGCGATCTGCGCGGTTTCCAGATCGCGGATTTCACCGACCATGATCACGTCCGGGTCCTGGCGCAGCAAGGCGCGCAGCAGTTGCGCGAAATCGAGCCCGATCTGCGGCTTGACCTGGCTCTGATTGACCCCGCGCAGCTGATACTCGATCGGGTCTTCGATCGTGGTGATGTTGCGCGCCACGCCATCGAGCGAGGCGAGGGCGGTATACAGTGTCGTCGTCTTGCCGCTGCCGGTCGGGCCGGTCACCAGCACGATGCCGTTGCGCGCGGCCAGCGCCGTGCGGAATTGCGCGGTGATGCCAGGATCGAGCCCGAGTGCGGCAAAATCGAACCGCACCGCGCCGCGGTCCAGCACGCGGACCGAAATGGTCTCGCCATGCAGCGACGGAATCGAGGAGACGCGGAAATCGACCTCATGGCCGCGCACCGCGAGCTTGATCCGCCCATCCTGCGGCAGGCGGCGTTCTGCGATGTCGAGCCGGGCCATGATCTTGATGCGCGACATGATCGCCGGCGCCATCGCGGCGGGTTGGGTCTCGGCCTCGACCAGCGCGCCGTCGTAGCGATAGCGGATGCGCAGGCGGTCTTCCTCCGGCTCGATATGGATGTCGGACGCCTGGGTCTCGACCGCGCGGGCGATGAGCTGATTGACCAGGCGGATCACCGGCGCTTCGCTCGCCAGATCCTTCAGCCGTTCCGCATCCGCCTCGTTCGGTTCCTCGGGCTCGGCGGTCGCGGCGGCCAGCTCGGTATCGGGGTAGAGGCGGGCGAGCGCCGCATCGAGATCGATCGGCACCGCGATCGCGATGCGGATCGCAAGACCGGTTGCCGCCGCGATCGCATCGCGCACGAAATCGCGTTCGGGATCGACCATCGCGAGATGCAGCACCCCCGCCTCGAGCGCGATCGGCAGGGCGCGCGCATCCCGCAGGAAGCGCGGGCGGAGCCGCTCGGGCAGGACCGGTGCGGCCGGGTAATCGGCGGGGTCGAGCAGGCGCAGGGAGAGCATGGTCGCATAGGCCAGCGCCAGGCTGCGCTCGCCGATCAGGCCGAGCTGGACCAGGGCCGCCGCGCGACTCTGGTCAGATTCGGCAACGATGGTATCGGCGCGCGCCAATCCGGTCGCATCGATCTGGCCGGTCGCGAGCAGATAGGCTGCGAGGTCCGGCGGGTCGGGTTGGGCGGTATGATCGAGCACTCGGTTTCTCGTGGTGGTGGCGGCGTGGGTTATGCGCTGCCTTTGCCCCAACCGGAGCCGGCCGATTATGACAAATCAGGGAAATCTGCTGCGCACCGCCGGAGGCAATCCGGCATGCAACTGTCATTAAAATGACCGCAATCGATCACACACAGGTGAGTGAACCGTGCCTATCCGGTTAAGTCAGACACCCACTACATGTGGGGTGGACCCATGCTCCCGAATAAAGCTGGGCATAGGTTGGCGCCTCGGCGCCGCCC
>NZ_NCJX01000143.1:0-4765 GCF_002282635.1 Acidiphilium sp. 34-64-41
GCAAATCATGAACAGGAAGGAGAAAAACAACCGCTGACAGGCAGTGCCGCCCCGCGGGGCGGCACTGCCTGTCCAACCCCCGGAGGTGGGCCAATATTCATCAGCACAAGTGGGCCAGAATCCATTGTCACAGCCACATCGCGAAGCGTTCCATCAACCGTTCCCCTGGACGCCCTCCCGCGCTGTGCCCAATAAGCCGGACAAGTTCCATGACCCGGCAGGAGCGGCGCGCCAAAGGCGATGCGATTCCTGGCAAACGCTCGGTGAATATCTTTCGCAGGCAGGCCGGATTGCGGCACCGCCATCGCCTTGATCGCAGATTGATCATGACCGGAATGCCCTGAACCGGCAGATCCTGGGGACAGCGGAGATAGGAGCTGTGCCTGGAACCGGACAGAGCGCGGCAACCGGGACAGAAGGGAAGGCTTTGCGTTTTGGCCTCGACGACCCACCGATCGATGCCCCGTTTAACGCTGTAAACGTTGATCTTGTCACCTGGTGCCCACGATTTTTGCGTTTTCATCCCTACAATATGGGTGGTACCAACCTTGCCTATCCGGTTGCCACATCCAGCGCCCATATATAGCACCGAGAGGCGCCATTTCTCTCAAGTTGGCGCTACATGTGGCGCGACAAACAGGGTGAGAACCGTATTGTTTGTCGCGCGGCACTACATGTTGGGGCTGTGTGTGGCAACCGGATAGGAAAGGTACCAACGACCGCCGTCTCCGGAATTAGCGCAGATGGGGGCAAGCACCAAGAATGAGGCAGACCCTAAATCCAACAACATTATGCAACACAACTAACAACGACTATGCTGACGCCCCGATTTCGTCAGGCCCTTGTTCCCCGGCGCCCATCCCAGCCCCCCGAGGTCAGAAAACCCGCAACCAGTAGGCTACTTTTCTGTTCCGCTCAGCCGCACAGGTCAGGTAGCGGCACCTGCTCAGCTACATTTGGACCAGCCGCACTGGTGGCAGTTCAGGCAGCCGCCGTCCTTCGTAACCCCGGGTTGCTTGCATTGCGGGCAGATCATGCCCGGAGCGCCCGCAGGCGCCGCCAGATTGGCGACATGGGGCTGGTGGCCAATATGCCCGTCGGGCACCAGAAACCCGGTCTCGATCATATGCTGTTCGATGATCCCGCCGATCGCGGCGATCAACGATGGCACATAGCGCCCGCCGCTCCATTGCCCGCCGCGCGGGTCGAAAATATTCTTCAGCTCCTCCGCCACGAACGCCACTTCTCCGCCCCGGCGGAACACCGCCGAGATCATCCGGGTCAGCGCCACCACCCAGCTGAAATGCTCCATGTTCGCCGACGAGATAAACACCTCGAACGGCCGGCGCCGTCCATCTTCCTCAATGTCGTTGATGGTGATGTACATGGCATGCTCATTGTCGAGCCAGCGAAGCTTATAGGTGCATCCTACAAGTTTTCCAGGCCGTGGAAATGGCGAATGGTTCGGCACAACCGGAACCGCGGCCGCCGCCGCCACCGCCTCCGCATCGCTGGCCGGCTCGGGGGTAACCGAGAGGATGGAGCCGGTAATCGCGTTTGGCCGGTAGGTGGTGCAGCCCTTGCAGCCCTGGCGGTAGGCTTCGCGATACACTTCCTGAAACGTCTCGAACGGAATATCCGCCGGTACGTTCACGGTTTTTGAGATCGCACTGTCGACATGGCGCTGCAACGCGGCCTGCATGCGGATATGCTCCAGCGGTGTCAGCGTCTGCGCGGTCACGAAATAATCGGGCAGTTTCGCATCGGCGCCAAAATTCGCGCGATACAGCCGCACCGCATAATCCTCAACCAGCTCCTCGCGCTTTGAGCCATCGGGCTCGGTCACCTTGCGCACGAAACTATGCGCGAATACCGGCTCCACGCCGGACGAAACATTGTCGGCCAGCAGCGAGATCGTGCCGGTCGGCGCGATGGAAGTCAGCAGCGCGTTGCGGATGCCGTGCTCGCCAATCAACGCTCGCACCTCGGCGTCGAGTTCGCGCACGGTCTCGCCGGCCAGATACGCCCTCCGCTCATACAGAGGGAACGGCGCCTTCTCGGCCGCGAGCTTGGCCGAGGCGATATAAGCGGCGCGATTAACCGCGCGGGCCCAAAGCTCGGCCGCCTCAGCCGCTTCGGTTGTGCCATAGCGCAGGCCGACCATCATCAGCGCGTCGGCCAGCCCCGTCAGCCCCAGGCCGATCCGGCGTTTCGCCATGGCCTCCTGGTGCTGCGCCTCCAGCGGAAAACCCGAGGCGTCGATGGTGTTGTCCATCATCCGCACCGCAACGGCGACGAGACCGCTCAGCGCCTCCTCATCGAGACGCGCCGACGGGGTGAACGGCTCGCGCACCAGCGCCGCCAGATTGATCGAGCCCAGCAGACACGCGCCATAAGGCGGCAGCGGCTGCTCGGCGCAGGGGTTGGTGGAGTGAATCGTCTCGCAATAATAAAGGTTGTTGCGCTTGTTGATGCGGTCAATGAATAGCACGCCCGGCTCGGCGTAGTCATAGGTCGCGCGCATCACGCTCTCCCACAGCGCGCGGGCGCGCAGGGTGCGATAGGTGGTGCCGCCAAACACCAGCGGCCAGTCCGCATCGGCCTCCACAGCGGACATGAAGGCATCGGTGATCAGCACCGAGAGGTTGAAGTTGCGCAACCGCCCCGGCTCGCGCTTTGCAGCGATGAAAGCCTCGATATCAGGATGGTCGCAGCGCAGCGTCGCCATCATCGCGCCGCGCCGTGCCCCGGCGGACATGATAGTGCGGCACATCGCATCCCACACATCCATGAACGAGAGCGGGCCGGACGCATCGGCGTCGACGCCTTTCACCACCGCGCCTTTGGGCCGCAGCGTGGAGAAGTCATAGCCGATGCCTCCGCCCTGCTGCATGGTCAGCGCGGCCTCGCGCAGATGCGCGAAAATGGCGCCGAGATCGTCCTCGATATCGCCCATGACGAAGCAGTTGAACAACGTCACCCGCCGGTCGGTGCCGGCCCCTGCGATGATGCGGCCCGCCGGCAGGAATTTGAAATCCTCCAGCGCGGTATAAAACCGCTCCTCCCAGAGCGCCGGCTCCGCCTCCACGGCGGCAAGCGCCCGGGCGATGCGGCGCCAGCTATCCTCGATGCTGAGGTCCACGGGCGTTCCATCGGCGCGCTTCAGCCGGTACTTATCCGCCCAGATCTGGCGCGAAATCGAGGAGATGCGCTCAAGCGCGGGAGGCTGCATATGCGAGTGTCCGGCTACCATGTCCATCACATTGTCCTTTCTTTTATCCAAGCCGTCGGCGACGCTAAATCTTCGCATGGCCAGGGCAGGCCGGTACGAGCCGCAGGCAAGTGGGCCGGAATCTCTTCATGATCCGACTCCACGCGTCTGTGGCCATGATAATTTTAAGGGTGGATGGCATCAAACACAATATGTAGTGATTTCTTTAATCACAGCACACAAAATGTGCCGTCATCTTTGTTCAGGGGCGGCCTGTGCCTGAGAATCCGCCCGCTCGCCTACGCTCCTCCCGGGTGGGCAACTTCCTCCTTGGCGTGAAGCTGTGCGAGGATGCACAGTCGGCCCATTTTATTCTACTGGTTGCGGGTTTTCTGACCTCGGGGGGGGGGCTGGGATGGGCGCCGGGGCTCAGGCGAGTGGCGCGGGGCATTGCAGCCCCGCGCTCTCTCAGAACCGGACATGACACTCTCGCGTCATCCGGCTCCCATCATCCAGCCGTCGGTCCCAGAGTCCAGTGGGCGAATATGGTGGGGTAGCGCCGCTTGAGTGCGCTCATCGCGGTTCATCGAGGACGAATTCTTGTGCGCGGTTGATCTCGCTCAACGACCTCACCGACCGAATCCCGTATTGAACCATCGTGACTGGAGTGAAATCGTTATGGAAGGCTGTGATCACATCGGATTGCAACGCTGCGATGGGTCTATCTTTCGTGGACAATGGTAACCACGGTGGTTCATCCATGCTCCACGACGATCTTTCGGTCGAGATCGGCCGCAAGGTCGCTCGAATATCCACAAGGTGCCAATTCGAGCCCGGTGCGTTCCTCTTCCGGGCCGGCACGCCAGCGCAGGAAATCTACACGATCCATGAGGGTGTCGCTCAATCGCTGCTCCATCTCGCAGATGGGCGTCGCGCCATCGTCAATTTTGCATTTCCCGGTGATATAATCGGGTTTCCCGTTCCGGGTTGTCACACGGTATCGAGCCAGGCGATCACCAGGCTGACGGTGACCGGCCTACCGATCGAGGCACTGGAAGCGCTGTTCCGCCGGCATCCAACCATCCAGTGGCGTTTTCTCGGCAAACTCACCGATGAACTTCGCCTGGCACAGCGACGAGCCCTCGCGTTGACCAGATACGACGCCCGGCAGAAGATCGTGTTTTTTCTGGCGTGCCTTGATAGCCAGTCCTCGTTGCATGAGAGCGATGGCCTTGTCCGCATTCCGACGGACCGGATCGGCATTGCGGATCATCTTGGGCTCACCATCGAAACCGTGTGTCGCCTGCTCCAGCGGTTGCATCGAAACAATGTGATCACGCTCGAAGGCTATCATAGATTCCGCATCACCGATCGCGCCGCCTTCGACAACCTGATCCCTTGCTTCAAATGAGAATTGGATCCTGATTGACTAGTGCCGCGAGTCATTCATAATATCGGATAGAGGCGCTTGAGTTTGACGCGGGCGTCGTCGGCGGTGAACTGCCAATCGGCTTTGGCGTGTTTTTGGTTTCGAGAGACCTCCCAGGCGGCGAC
>NZ_NCJX01000054.1:0-30114 GCF_002282635.1 Acidiphilium sp. 34-64-41
AACGCTGGAAGCGCTGGGACAGAACGTAACACCCGACGCCTTGATCCTCGGTGCCATCGGTCTCGGACCATATCAACAGGCAACGCTATAAGAGCCAAGGTGATTGTGCCCTGCGGCACGCTGAACGCACCGCCGCCGCCGAGCGCGATCTGGTTCGCGGCGACCGTGAGACCGGCGCCGGATGCGACCGCGATGGTCCCGCCGATCGTGGGTGTTGCGCCGTCGAGCAGCATCAGCCCGCCGCTGCCAGCGGTGAGGCCGGTGATCAGGCTGATCGCGTTGCTGGCATTGTCGAACACCGCACCCTGGCTGAAACTGCCGGCAAGGCTCGGTGCGATCACCACGCCGGTGCCGTTGAACCCGGTGCCGGTCAGCGCGAGTGCGGTGGCATCGAGCGTGCCGTCATTGACGACGCTGCCGCCAGCCAGGGTCATCGCCTGCGCCTGCAGATCGGTCATGTTGGTGATGGTGTTGCCGGCATCGATGGTGATGGTCGCGGCGAAGCTGGGCAGCGTGCCTTCGGTGAGGATTGTATCGGCCGCATAGGTCCCGCTGGGCAGCAGCACGCGACCCAACACAATATCCTGCGCGCCCGATCCGGCCAGGGCGGTGGCGAAGCTCGGCGCGATCGCGAGGCCACCAGCGGTTGTGCCGCCGAAATCGAGCGGCGTGCCCGGGGTGAACGGCGCGAGGGCAATGGTGCCGCTGGGGGCGCTCAGCGTGGCATTGGCATCGGTGATCGTGCCGGCGACCAGATTGATCGCATGGCCGGTGCCGACCGTGAGCGATCCGGCGAGCGTCAACCCGTTGGCCTCGATCAGGTCGATGCCTGCGGCCCGCACCGGGCCGGTGAGGATCAGGGGCGTGGTGTCGTTCACCACCAGTGAATTGCCGACGGTGAAGGCGCCGATCATGCCGATTGTGTTATTGCCGCCGAGATCGACCGGGCCCGTGATGGTGGCATCGCCGCTGGTCAGCGCGCCGATATTCAGGACGCCGCTGCCCGATTCCGTGACGCCGCCGGTGCTGGTAAGCGTAAGCGCGCCGGTGGTCGCCGCGCTGCCGGTGATCGCGATTGCGCCGGCACCGATCGCGGCGGACGCGGCGCTGAACGGACCGGCGATGGTCAGCGGATTGCCGGCGTTGTCGAGCTGGAACTGGCCGGTTGCGGCAAAACTGCCGATCGTGCCGATATCGTTACCCGGACCGGACAGCAAGACATCGCCGCCGGTGATCGTGCCGCCATCGGAGGTCAGCGTACCGGCGATGATGCTGCCGCCGGTGGCGGTAATGCCGGCATCGCTGCCGAGCGCGAGCACGCCGGACACCGATATAGGTGCCGCGAGATCCAGCCCATGGCCAGTGAGTGTGGCGGATGTGGCATCCAGCGCTCCGGTGACGCTGAGCGGCGTCCCGGCGTCGTTCAGCGCGAAAGTGCCGCCGGTCGTGAAGCCGGCCAGGGCACTGATGGCGTTGGCTGTACCATCGAGCAGCACATTATCGGCCGCGAGTGAACCGCCGCTGCCGGACAGGCTGCCGGCGACGATGCTGCCGCCGCTGATCTCATCGATGCCAGCAGTACTGGTCAGGGTGAGCGGGCCGGCACCGGTCAGAAGGCCCGAACTCATCGACACCGGTGCGCCTATCGTCAGCCCGCCCGCGGCAATCGAGGCGCCGGGTGCGCTGAGCGCTCCGGTAATCGCGAGCGGCGAACCCAGATCGCTCAAGGCGAACGAGCCGCCGCTGGTAACCGGCCCGAGGCTGGCGATGCTGTTGGCAGCACCCTCGAGCAGGGCGCTGCTCGAGGCACTCAGCGCGAGCGTGGCGGCGGTGATCGATCCGGTGACGGGCTCGCTGATGGTGCCGGCATCCACGGTCACGGCACCGACCGAAATCGGACCGTCCAGGACCAGCGAGGCGCCGCCATCGTTGAGCGCGAGCCTCCCCGCGGCGACAAACGCACCGATCGTGCCGATGCTGTTCTGGTTACCGAACGAAACAATCGCCAAAGGCGCGTTGGTCAGCAGCACATCGCCGCCGATCGTGCCGCCGTCCGAGGTCAGCGTCCCGGCACTGACATAAGCCCCAGGCGCTTCGGTGATCGTGCCGCCGGCGAGCAGGGCGAGCGTGCCGCTCGCGCTGACATTTCCCGCGATCGCGATGCTGCCGGCACCGCTGTCCAGGAGCGTGATGCCCGGCGCGATAATTGGCGCGCCGATGTTCATCACCCCGTTGGCGTCGATCTCCAGCGAACCGCTGACCTGCACTGCGGCACTGATCGAGACGGCGCCGCCCGAAGCCAAAGTGAGCACCGTGCCCGTGCTGGTCAGGCTGATCGCCGAAGCGACCGATAGCAGCGACGAGGCCGTGAGAATGATGGTGCCGGACAGGGTATCGAGCGTGCCGGGATCGACATAGGAAATCGTGTTGCTGTCGGTGCCGATCGTCGTGACGCCACCGACGCCCGTGGTACCCGCAGCGGTCGACCCGGCGCCGATCACCAGTGTCGCGGGATCGAGCAGGATGGTGCCGTCATGCCCATGGGTGGCAAACACCGTCTCAGTACCCGATAGCGAAATCACGCCATCGCTCGAGGTCTCGATCACGCCGCCACGACCGACACCCTGCGCCGAGATCGCGCCGTTCTGGGTGGTGCGCTGGGCGGACAGCAGGGTGACGCTGCCGCCAGTGCCGGTCTGCGTGGCATCGGCCGCGATCGTCGCACCGGCCGCGATGCTGACGCTGGTGGCTTTGGGTGCGGTCTTGTCGCCCGGCCCGCTCGCCGCCCGCACCGCATCGGTTCCCAGTGCAACGACACCGCCGCCGGCATCGCCCGAGGTATCAATCCGCGCCGTAGGAGCAACCCGCACCGCACCGGTCGCATCGACCGCGATGGTGCCCCCGCCGCTGCCAGGCTGGGCGCCGCGCGCGAGCAGGCTGCCGGCGACCTGCAGATCACCGCCGATGCCGGCGATGGTGATGGCACCCTTGCTCTGGCCCACGCTGTCGGCCTGCACCACGCCGCGGACATCGAGCAATTGCTGGATCACGCCATCGACCGCCTGCGCCGTCAGCGTGACCGTGCCGCCGTTTGCGACGATCAGCCCCTGGTTGGTCACCAGCGCATCAACCACGCGGCCGCCCAGATCGACCTTGCGCACCGCCTGCGTCACATCGATCGAGACCAGCCCATCGCCGGAAATATCGAGCGTGAAGGTCGAGGCACCGGCCAGAATAACATGGCCAAGCGTCGCGGTGATGGTGCCGCGGTTGATCACCTGCGGGGCGACGAAGGCGGCGAGGCCGGCCTGTTTCATCGTGATGGTGCCGTCGTTCACGATGCGCGCGCCCGGCTTCGGCGGTGCATCGAACACCATGTGCCCGGCCATGAAATTCTTGGCGGAAATGCCGGCGGTGCTGACCACCAGGCTCTCCGCGTTCACCTGCGAACCGGGCGTGAACACCACGCCGGACTGGTTCATCAGCACGATCTGGCCGTTCGCGTCGATCCGCCCCGCGATGATCGAAGGGTTGTTCGAAATCACCCGGTTCAGCGCGATCGCCTGCGCGTTCGGCTGCTTGAACGTCACTTTCGCGGCCGAGCCCACGTTGAAGCTCTGCCAGTTGATCGCGGTCCGGGCGCTCGACTGCGTGATGGTCACGCTGCCCGGCGCCTGCGCGATGCTCGCCTGCCCGCCGACCACCTGGCCGCCCTGCGGGGTGGTGTTGGCGGGCAGCGCCGGTGGATTGGCCCGCACCGGCCCGCTCGCCACCAAGGCGGCGCTCAGCGCGGTAGACGCAAGCAACAATCGACGCCGCCGCGCGCTGTGCAGGTCGCCGGTATGGTCAATCATGAGGTGCTGCCCGATCGATCATATGCCCATCAATAGCGTGCTACCACGCCCCAATAAACTGCGGTGCCGGATAACGGTGCCACGCCGCTGTTGACCGGCTGCAACCGTGTCACGAAGCGGTGAACCCCCTCGATATCGAACTCAAGCGTTGCGGTCAGGCGAAACCGCGCGCCGATGCCGGCCGAGGCGAGGCGGTAGTTGTTATGCGTCTCGCCCGCCAGCAATTTATCGTTCTGCCAGTTCTCGCCATAGTCATAAAACCCGTAAAATTGGCTGCCGAGGTTGATTTGCCGACCGAACGCCGTGAAATCGACCGGCGTGTTCAACTGCACCTCGGCGCTGGCATAAAGCGCCTTGTCGCCGGTCACCTCACCTGAATAATAGCCTTGAGCGATGCGGTTGCCGCCGAGGTAGAACTCTTCGGACGAGGGCAGCACATCCGGCGTATACTGGCCGCCGAGCGCGCCCTGCACCGCCACGGTGGCACCGGCGAACGGGCTGAACAGGGTCTGGGTGCGCTCGATCGCGCCATCGAGCTTGAAGAAGGTGAACGTCTCTCCCACCCGCCCCGCATTGGTCCGCCCGTTGGCCGAGGCGCCCAGGATCGACACGCCCTTCGAGAGCAGCAGCGATGCGGTGGTCAGCGCCACGCGATCACCGCCCAGCGCATCATCGGTGAAGGCCTCGTTCAGTTCGAAGCGGATGGCGCGGACCGAATCGCTCGATGTCGCCGCCTCGCCGCCGCCGATGCCCGATGCCGTGTCGATCAGATTCTGCGTGCCATCGAGGCTGAGTTTGGCCGCCAGCGTATCGCCGCGCCGCAGCAGCAGCGGATAGCTCGCATTGATCCCAAACACTTCGAGGTAGGATTTATAGCCGATTTCGCGCAGCACCCCGCTCGGCTGCGATCGCCCGGCACCGGCATAGACCCCGATGCGCAACCCGCTGGCACCGACAAAAAAACTCTCGGCCGCCTGGCCGAAATTATTGGTGCTGCCGGAGGTATGAAACAGCGAGATCTGCGTCTGATCGCCCAGCGCGGTCATGCTGTTGACATCGGCAACCGCAAGACCCTCGGCCGGGCCGGTTTCCCGAAAGCCACGATTATCCGCGGTCAGCAGGCCGGAGACTTGTTGGTGTCGCACCTCCGCCACCAGGGTCAGCGCGCCGGGGGCGGCATCGTTGCGCTGCAGCACGGCGGTGACCGAAACGCCGGGGATTTCCTCGGCCAGCAGCAGCCAATGTTCGAGCGAGGCTTCGCGGACCGGGCGTTCGCGGGTCAGATGATCGAGGAATTTCAGCACCAGCGAGCCGACCGGCCCGATGTCGCGCGACAGTTTGACGGTGACGATATGGCCTTCGGTAACGATGAAACGCAGATCGCCGCCGGCGTTGATCTCGGCCGACACCGCCGTCAGCACGAAGCCATGATCGCGATACAGCGACACCAGTCGCAGCCGCGCCGCCTCGACGCTGGCGAGCGGCACGGCCGGGCCGACCAGCGGGCCGATGGTATGGGCGAGCACCGACGCTGGAAACGCCGTCGCCCCGATCACCGCGGCCGAGCGCACCGGCACGGCGGCATGCGGCACCGCACCTTCCTGCCCGAGCGGCTGGAAATTCGGCAGCGACCGGCCGAGATTAGGCGGCGCCTTGGGCAGAATATGTGGGATGGGGGATGCCTGCGGCACCTGATTCAGCAACGCCGGCGGGGCTGCCGTCTGGCCATAAGCCACGGTCCCGCCCGCAACCATGAGCAGGCCAAACCCCTGGCCCAACAACCACCCCGACCGCCGTCTCATCCGTCTCGCCACTCCGTACCCATTAACAGATTGATAACACAAAGTGGCCAAAACATGAAGGCCGCTTAACCGAAACGAACGCGCCGTTCACGATATTTGGGCGAGGCGTGGTTTTTTGGACAAACCTGAGAGGGCAACGAACGTGACGTAGAGAAAAAGGGGGGCGTTCGAAGATTGCCATTTACTCGATCTGCACCTTGCTTCCCTCCTTTCATATTGGCAAAAGAGGTAGCGTTGCAGAGCATGGGTCCGATGGTGCTTGCGCGCTCCGATTGCCAAAGTATCGGATAAGCGTCGGGCAACACACCAAATGTGGTGGAGTGTGCCTTCGCCTCAATTCTGCGAGTTGTGAGTTAAAGGGGCGACTGATGTGACTAAGGCGGGCGTACAGCACATAGCCAATGAGTCGGAGGAAGTGTCGTGCGGCCTCTGACCTATTCAATTTCCTTCGTAGGAGTTTCGTTATTTTTCGTAGCACTGAATTATACAACCAACCTGCCGTACTTCGAAAATTTCAGGGCATCCCCAGTATTTCTAATTTCCGCTACATTTTTCTTCTGGTGGGTTAAGATGTTATTTTATGTAACAAGAGTAAGTCTTGGTCCACTGATTTCGACGCAATTACTTTCGCTTGGGCTAAATTTTGGCCTTAAAAATTTATTTTCAAGCGATCCAAAATTATTTGGCTTCGTATCAGATATTCTATACTATCTATCAACTGCA
Source organism: Acidiphilium sp. 34-64-41 (assembly GCF_002282635.1). Taxonomy (NCBI): domain Bacteria; kingdom Pseudomonadati; phylum Pseudomonadota; class Alphaproteobacteria; order Acetobacterales; family Acidocellaceae; genus Acidiphilium; species Acidiphilium sp. 34-64-41. The sequence goes on from NZ_NCJX01000054.1 coordinate 6,380, forward strand.
TTTTCTGTTATAAGCATAATTTTTATCTTGGCTTTCATTGTAAAAGTTTGGCGATTAAATAAAAATAGTCAGGCCAATTAGGTTTTAATTTCGATATTTCATCTCATAATACATTTTTAATTTGTAAACCGCAATGCGAGCTAACGAACAGATACGTGTCGTCGCTGAAGTGAAGCCATGTCTCTCTGCTATCGCGACATACCGAACATTGGCCCCCGCCGCGGTGCGAGGCGCTGTTTCAGCGAAACGCAACGTATCGATGAGACAGCTGGCGCTGAGCAGGTCCAGTGGTGATTCACGAGAATCTGCGACTGACTATATCTCGACGTTTTTAAGCAAATCTCCTAGCGCAATGTACCGAGAAAATTCTACTTTTCAATCCCATTAATAGCAGGCGAGATCACCAAGAGAGTGGCCAGAAAACGATACATTATCTGCATAATCGGCGAGCTTCGTGCCAGGATCGATCGCATAGTTATAGGATTCACTCGGCAAGCCCAGCGCTTGGAGAATGTTGAGGGTTCAATCATCAATCTGGGGTGGTCCTTGTGCTGCAGAAGGTCGGTCGCCCGTTGGCTAATGCGCCTGAGGCGGGGGCCATTTACCTTCGCTCAGCAGCCGCTTGACCTCCTTTGGGTGCGGCGGTGGCCAGGGGAAACCGGCAGCTTTGATTTTCTGAATCGCCGCTTCGCGTGATCTCCAAAGCGCACTGTTGGGGTCCATGCGATCGTTGATCGCGAAGCGCGGCATGGTCGAACCGCTTGCGGGTGCCGCGATCCAGATCGAAGCTCCGTGGTCCATCAGGAGATTGACCATATCCCAATTTTGGGCCGCAGCGGCGTCGCTAAGGGCTGTGATGCCAATTCCGTTGCGGCTATTGATGTCCGCATTGTACGAAAGAAGGAGCTTTGCCGCCGCAATTAAATTATGGAGTGCTGCATTTGAGAGCGCAGGGCGAGTCTGCATCATGCCATTCGGATCGGCCCCTGCATCGAGAAGATCCTTGAGTATTTCTGTATTTGAATTATATACGGCCTGGTTAATCGGCGCTCTATTTGGTCCGCCGTTCGGATTTGCACCCGCACGCAGGAGTGCCGATACCATTGCTCGATTCTCTCGCTCGACTGCAATTAACAACGCGGTAACGCCATCGGGTGCAATGGTACTGACGCCGGCGATGAGGTCCGATCCCGTTTCGACAGCTTCGAGAATCCGCCCTTTCGCTACGTGCTCGGCGAACAATAGTTGGGCCGGATCATCGAAGGATGTTGGATTAAAAAAGAATTGCATTAATTCTGTCCCAGAAATAATTGGCCTATCATGGGCAACCCAAGTCATTCATTTTGGTGGCCAGTGATTGTTTGACAGAGTCCATTCCATGCGCGTCCCAGCTATACGGGTTGGCCGAAACAGGCGGTAATTCAAAACGTTTCCCGTACGCCGATGGAAAAATAGATGAATCTTGCGTTGTTGAAAGGATATCGTCCGCAGTGTGATATGCCGTGACAGGTGCCTGAAGCGACGGAAAACCTCCAGTTGTGGCTGCGTTTAGACCAGCTGCGTTGAAAATTGTCGCTGGCTTCCCAGTCACAACCGAGGCAGCAGATGCTAGACCTCCTCCAAGAGAGTGGCCAGTAAGCGATAAGTTATCTGTGTAATCTGCGAGATTCGTGCCAAGCTTGATAGCACTATTATAGGATCGACTCGGCATGCCGAACGCTTGGAGCATGTTGTGGCTCCAGTCGTCGATCGAAGCTGATCCTCTGAATGCGGCCACGTATGATGGGTTGTCTGCCGGTCCCGATGCGTAAAGCGCGGCGCGGAAAGGTGAATCTTCGGGTGATAAATCGCTGGGCTCCAAACCTAACGACGCCAACTCCTTTCGTCCGTCTTCCGTCGCCGGGTCGAGATAGCGGTACCCGTCCGGTAACGTCATATCTTTTCCGTAAACATGTGTCGAAAGCTGCGCCATATCCTTCGCATGCGCCAACTGCGCGCAATCGGGATCGTTCACCGCTTCCCGCTCGATCGGACGAGCGGCACCGGCGGCCGCCTTTTCCGTCGTATCCTCCGCAACGGGCGCTTTTTCCGGAAAACCTTCGATCAGTCGGATCCGGCTGATCAGGACCGTCAGGAACGTCATGACGCCGAGTTGAATGAGTGCAGACGCCAGTTCCTTCGCCGCGGCATTGATCTGCTGTTGCGTCCGCGCCGTACAGGCCTCGACGACCGCCTGCATGAAGCTGCGGATGGCGAGCAGCCCGGCGTAGCCGTCGGCGGTCCACGCCAGCCCCACCAGCAAGGTATCGATTACGACATTGAGCCCTGGTACGCCCTGAGCGGCGGCGAGCCCGCTCAAGCCGACCGCGAGGATACTCAGATGGATCGGGGTCAGCAACTCTTTCAGCTGCTTCTGAAGCGCAATCCAATCGGCTCCGGCAACCGCCTGAAAATCGTGCTGATCGAACATGGCCTCGAATATCGCTACGATCCTCTGTTGGACGGACCAATTGCTGATATCGCCGACAGGCCGTGGTACCACCGATTCCGGATGGCGGCGCACCATCGCCGCATGCAGAAACGCCGGGCTCTTGAAATAAAATGTCGCGAGCAACGGGCTATGAACGTCCTGATTAAGCTGCAGCACCAGCGCCGGATCAGCGATCCGGCTGGCAAGACCAGGACGCCACTCGTCGTAGAACCGCCGTATCCTCCCCATGGCGGATGGGGAAGATCGCGCCTCCCGCAGCATCGCATCATAGGCACGCGCCCCCTGGCGGCCTTCAGCAAGAGCGTGTGGAAACACCTCGAAGCGGCGCAGCAGGACGGTATCGTTGTTTATCGGCAGGATCAGCAACACACCCTGCGACACGTTGAGTTCCAGATAGGGGCGCGGCGGGGTCCTGCTCGCTCGCGCCTGATACGGAGACATTCCGTCCATCACAATTTACCCATGTTCCCGACGCCCTACCCGTTCGTTAAGCATATCGAAGCACCATCGCCAATACGGGAGTCTTGCCGATCCGCACTGGGCCCGAGGAGAAAACGCAGTCACCGACGTTCCGTTTACCGTGCCGAATGCCATCCCCGCCCAATGTCTCACAAGTTCGTATGAAAATTAATAACGCGACGTTCATTTAAATTTTGTTCATGATCCAATCATCTTTACGACGTCGGCCTCCCGAAACGAGCTACCTGTGCTAACGTACCATAAAACGGTATCATGAGGCTTGGAGCGACACGCTGATGGATGTGCTGACCGATCTACTTGAAATCCAGACGCCGTTGCCGCCCGACTCCTTCAAGGCGACAGGTGTTCTAGGCGGATGCGATCTGAGCCAACCCTTTGCCTATACCGTTACGCTCCGCACCGGCCTCTCCATCATCCAGGTCGACCAGCTCCTCCACCAACCCGTCACGATCACCATCGCCCAGGGCGGCCCGCATCTCTGCTATCTCAATGGCCTGGTCGTCAGCATCACACAGATGCCCTCCACCTCCACCGGCTCCACCCTGCTCGCCTCCCAATCCTATTGGGATTACGAAATTGTCATCGTCCCCAAGCTGCACTTCCTTGAACAGACCCGCGACTGCCGCTTTTTCGAGAACAAATCATCCCTCGATATCGCCCAGCAAATCCTCCCCGAATTCGGCGTCACCGATGTCGAATACCGCATCAACGGCAACCCGCCGAGCCGACCCTACACGGTCATGTTCAACGAAACCTATCTCGGCTTCCTCAACCGCATCCTCGCCGAGGATGGGCTGTTCTATTTTTTCGAACACAGCGACGGCAAGCACACGCTGGTGATCGGTAATTCCAACGCTGCCTTCAAAACCCTGCCGGCTTCGCCTCTCATGTTTTCCTCACTCAGCGGCATCGAGGCCAGCGTCCACACCTGGCACCGCGCCGATGCCACCACGCTCGGCACCTCAACCATGGGCGATTACAACCCGACCACCGCCTCAACCGCGATCAAAGGCGACGAGCCGACGATTTTGACGGCACCCGGTGTCGCCAACCGCACCCATTACCATTGGCCAAGCTGGGCGCCCGACCCCGGCACCGCCCAGACAATCGCCAAGCGGCACATGCAGGCGCATGAAGCGCGCGCTCAGGTGTATGAGGGTAGCGCCACCATCCCCGATCTCTACGTCGGCGGCCAGATCACGCTCACCGGCGACCCCACCGCCGACGGCGGCGCCAGTGACTACGTGCTGACTTCCGTCGCGCTGGCAATCAGCGATCAGGGCGGGGCAATGACCAACGCACGCGATCCCGGCATCACGCTCTCACTCACCGCCATCCCCGCCAAAACCCCCTGGCAGCCCATTCCGCTGCCCAAGCCGGCTATGGCCGGTTTCTATTCCGCAACCGTGATCGGCCCGCAAGGCGAGGAGATCTACACCGACGATCTCGGTCGCATCAAAGTGCAGTTCCCCTGGGATCACCGCGGCGAGACCACGTCATCGGGTAGTTTCTGGCTCCGCGTGGTGCAGCCCTGGTCGGGCGGTGGCTGGGGCGCGCAGTTCATCCCGCGCATTGGCCAGGAGGTCGCGGTCACCTTCCTCGAAGGCGATATCGATCGCCCGGTCGCGGTCGGCGCGCTGTATAATTCGACCAACACGCCGATTTTCCCGGCCAGCGACAAGAACAAGAGCGGGTTTCGCTCCCGCTCGACCAAGGGCGGCGGGGCGGCGGATTACAACGAAATCTCGTTCGACGACACGATGGGTTCGGAAATCCTGCTGTTCCACGCCCAGAAGGATCATGTCATCGAGGTCGAGAACGACCAGACCATGACCGTCGATGCCAACCGCACCGTCACGGTGAAAGAGAACGAAGCGATCACAGTCCAGGGGACCCAGACCGTCAAGGTGACCAAGGCCGTCCTCTATGAATCCGATACGTCGATCACCTTGAAAGTGGGTGACAGCACGATCGTGATGGATCACACCAGCATCACGCTGAAATCGCTGATGATCAAGATCGAAGCCGAATCATTGCTTCAGACCGATGGAAAGATCGCCCAGCACAAGGCAGGGACGCTGATGATCCAGAATGCCCCCATCATCAAGGTGAATTGAGCGATGGACGCCGCATCGATGGACAAGCTCCGCGACGCTGACCGCGACGCGATCGTCGCCCGCGCGACGCTCGGTCCCGAGGCACGCAGCGCGATCACCGACTGCACCACGGTGCCCCATTTGATCGCCACGCTCGCCGGCAACGGCTTCCTCGTCGAGGCCGCGCGCTGTTTCGCCCATGCCTTGCCCCGGCGCGAGGCGGTCTGGTGGGCGTGCATGTGCGCCCAGTCCAACGCCCCCCCCGATCTCGCCGAACCCGACCGCAGTGCCCGGGAAGCCGCTGAAACCTGGGTCCGCACCCAGACCGAAGCGTCCCGCTACGCCGCAATGGCGCTGGCCGAACAGGTCGGCTTCCAAACACCGGAAGCCTGGGCCGCGGTCGGTGCCTTCTGGTCCGGCCCCAGCATCGCCCCCGAAGCCATGCCGCCCAATCCCCCCGCCCCGCACCTCACCGGCGTCGCCGTCGCCGGCGCGGTCACCCTCGCCTCGGTGCGCGGCGATCCCGCGCTGCGGCTGATGCGCCTCGAACGCTATCTCGGTGCCGCGCGCGATATCGCCCAGGGCGGCGCGGGTCGGATCGCGCGCGAAGACGCGTCGTGACCCTCATCCTCAGCATGTTGCGCTGCCCGGATGCGGCACCGCCGGAAACCCGGCGGCTGGAAGGCGGCGAATTCCGCATCGGCCGCGGTTCCGATAACGATTGGGTGCTGGCCGACCCCGAGCGCGTGCTGTCCAAGCGCCATTGCGTCATCGCGTGGCGCGGCGGTGCCTGGCAGATCGCCGATACCAGCACCAACGGCACCTTCATCAACCGCGATGCCGCCCCGCTCGGCAGCGGCGGCGTACACACGCTGGCCGACGGCGATCGGATCCGGTTCGGCGCCTATGAAATCGAGGCGCGGATGCAATCCGCCGCCGCCTTCGCACCACCGGCCCCGCCGCGCGCCGGCTATAACGACCCGTTCGGCGATGATCCGTTCGCAACACCGAGCGCACCCGCCGCCCCGCCCGCGCCGGACAGCTGGTTCGGCGGCGGCAATTCGATCGCGTTGCCGAGTGATTTCGATCCGCTCGCGCCCGATGAGTCGCTGTTCGGCCGGCCGGTCGCCGATCATTCGGCCGCACATCAGGACGCATTCCGCCCGCCGCCGCTGGCACCGAAACTCCTGCCCGATGATTGGGATCTGTCGGTCACGCCGCCTCCGCCGCGCCCGCCGGCGCCCGAAACCTTCAACCCAACCCCAGTGCCGCCACCGCCGCCACCGGCCGCGCCGCCCATCACGTCCGATCACCCCGATCTGCTCACCGCCTTCCTCACCGCCGCCGGCATGCCCGATGCACCGGTCGGCGGCGATCCTGCCGTCATGATGCGCCGGCTCGGCGGTGCGTTCCGCGCGATGGTCGCGGGTCTGCGCCAGAGCATGATCGCGCGCGCCGCGATCAAGGGCGAATTCCGGATCGAACAGACCATGATCCGCGCCAAGGGCAACAACCCGCTGAAATTCTCCGCCGATGATGACGATGCGATGGCCGCCCTGCTCGGCATCGGCCGCCGCACCGATATGGCGGCCGACGCCGCTGTGAGCGATGCGCTGCGCGACATCCGTCTGCACGAAATCGCGGTGATGGGAGCGATGCAAGCCGCCGTGCGCGCCCTGCTCGATCGGTTCGATCCCAGCCTGCTGCGCGCCGAGGGCGAGCAGGGCCGCGCCATGATCCCGGCCCAGCGCAAGGCGCGCGCGTTCGATGCGTTCGAGGCGCTGCACGGCGAAATCACCCGCGCCCTGACCGATGATTTCGACAGCGTGTTCGGCAAGGCCTTCGCGCGCGCCTACGAAGCCGCCTTGGCCGAAGCCGAGGCGCGCGAACGATGAAACGACTGATCCTCGCCCTGCCGCTCCTGCTCGCCGCCTGCGGCGGCACGCCGCCACCGCCCCCGCCGGCGACGCTCGGGCTCACCATCATCGGCGGCGCCACCCAGAACGCCGATGCCACAGGCACTGCCGAGCCGGTCGCCGTGCGCATCTATCCGCTGGCCGCATCGGGCAAGTTCAACGCGGCCGATCCCTATTCGCTGATGAGCCACGCGAGCACCGTGCTCGGCACCGATCTGGCCGGCCCGTCCGACCAGGTGATCGTGCCGCCCGGCGCGACGGTGCATCTCGATCGCCGCCTGCCGGATGGCGCGCAGGCACTTGGCATCGCCGTGCTGTTCCGCGCGATCGATCAGGCGCAGTGGCGGCTGCTCGCCCCGCTGACGCCGCATAAACCGAACGATCTGGTCTTGCGGTTGAACGGCGTGACGGCCAAACTGGTGCCTAACATCAAAAAAGGCTGATCGGCGATGAGTTGGACCAACCGGGTCGTCTGGCAGGAGGGAATGTTTCTCCGCTCGCAACATTTCCAGCAGCAGGATCGCTGGCTGGATGCGTTGCTGCGCGGCCGGATTGCATCATTGGTGCCCTACCCCTGGGGCATCACCCACGCCACGATCAACCGCGACCTGCTCGGCACCGGCAGGTTCGCGTTAGCCGAGGCGGCCGGCGTGTTCGAGGATGGCACGCCCTTCGCTCTGCCGAACGAGGCCGATCACCCCGCACCGTTCGATGTGCCGGAAGCCACCCGCAACGTGCTGGTGCATCTGGCCCTGCCGATCCGCCAGCCCGGTGCGGCCGAAATCGCCGCACCCGATGGCAGCACCGAAGGGCGCTACACCGCCGCGCGGTTCGAGGCGTACGACACCCATTCCGCCTCGCCCGAACCGGCCGAAGTGCTGATCGGCCGGCTGCGGCTGCGCTACATGCTCGATACCGAGGATCGCGCGGGATTCCTGTGCCTGCCGATGGCCCGCATCATCGAGGTTTCGGCCGATAAACGCGTCACGCTCGACGAGCGCTGGTGCCCCCCCGCGCTGGCCTGCCACGCCGCCGCCCCGCTCGCCGGGCTGATCACCGAGTTTTCCGGCATGATCCACCAGCGCGGCGAGGCGCTGGCCGCACGGCTCAACGCGCCCGGCACCCGCGGCGTGGCGGAAGTGCAGGATTTCATGCTGCTGCAGTCGATCAACCGCTGGCAGGCGCTGTTGCAGCATTGGGCGGATGCCGCGGTGATCCACCCGGAAACACTCTACGCCGCCTTCGTCGAAATGGCGGCCGAGTTCGCCACCTTCATCGAGGGTACGCGCCGGCCCAACACCTATCCCGGCTACCGGCATGAGGATCTGCAACGCAGCTTTGCCCCGGTCGTGGCCGATCTGCGCCGCTCGCTGTCCGCGGTGATCGAACAGAACGCGATCGCGATTCCCTTGCAGGAGCGCCGGCACGGCGTGCACGTCGGCCCGATCAACGATCGTTCGATCCTGCGGGCATCGAATTTCGTCCTCACCGTCCAGGCGGATGTGCCGGGCGAAACCCTGCGGCGGCTGTTCCCGGCACAGGTGAAAATCGGCGCGGTCGAACAGATCAGGGAGTTGGTCAACGTCGCACTGCCGGGCATTTCGGTCCGGCCCTTGCCGGTCGCCCCACGCCAGATCCCGTTCTACGCGGGTGCGAGCTATTTCGAGCTCGATCGCGGCAGCCCGCATTGGCAGCAGATGCAGAATTCGGGCGCCTTCGCCCTGCATGTCTCGGGCGAGTTTCCGGGCATGAAACTCGAACTCTGGGCGATCCGCGGATGAGCGACAATCCGTTCTCCGAACCCGACGATAGCGACCGCACGACCATTCGTCCATCGCCGGGCGGCAGGCGCCCACCGCCCGCACCGCCGCCGCCGCCGTCCGGCGGCGGTTCCGAACCCCCCGCGCCACCGCCGCCGGGCGGTGGCGCCGAGACGCTCAATTTCGGCTCGACACCGCTGCTCGCCGCCGCCGCGCCCTTGCTGCAATTGCTCGCCCGCCTGCGCAACACGCTGCAACCGCCCGATTCCGGCGATCTGCGCGAGCGTGCGGCGCGTGCCCTGCGCGATTTCGAAATCGCCGGGCGCCAGGCGCAAGTCCCGGTCGATCAACTCCGTCCCGCGCATTACGCGCTCTGCGCCAGCCTCGATGACGTGGTGCTCGCCACCCCCTGGGGCAGCCAGGGTGCCTGGGCGCAGCGCTCGCTGGTATCGACCTTTCATCAGGAGGTGCGTTCCGGCGAGCGGTTCTTCGACATATTGAAGCAGATCCGCGAAAGCCCCGGCCAGTTCCTTGCGGTGCTCGAACTGATGTATGTCTGCCTCTCGCTCGGCTACATGGGCCGCTACCGGCTCAGCCCGCGCGGACCGGCCGAAATCGATCGGCTGCGCGAGGATATCTACGCGACCATTCGCCGCGCCCGCCCGCCGGGCGATCCGGCGCTGGCGCCGCATTGGCAGGGCGTCGCCGCGGCGTATCGTCCCCGGCGCGCCTCCGTGCCGGTATGGGTGGCGGGGGCCGCGGCGCTCGGTGTGCTGGCGCTGGTCTATGCGAGCCTCGACTACACGCTCGCCGGCGCGTCCGGCGCGCTCTACAACCGCGCGGTCGCGGCCGATCCTTCGCGCCGGTGGCACCATCCCCCACCGTGCTCGACCGGCTGCGCGGATTTCTCTCGCCCGAAATCGCCAAGGGCGAGGTCAGCGTGCTGGGCAGCGTGAATGCGCCGATCGTGCGGATCAACAATACCGGCCTGTTCGATTCCGGCAGCGCCACCGTGCAGGCGCAGGCTTTGCCGCTGATGGGCAAAATCGGCCAGGCACTCGCGCGTGAGCGCGGCCAGGTCCAGGTGATCGGCTATACCGACAGCCAGCCAATCCACACGCTGCAATTCCCGAACAACCTCGTGCTCTCGCAGGACCGCGCCCGCGCCGCCGCCGCCGTGCTGGACCGTTCGATCGGCGATCAGAGCCGCATCACCGCCGAGGGTCGGGGCGCGGCCTCGCCGATCGCGAGTAACGCGACGGCTGCCGGCCGCGCACTCAATCGCCGGATCGAGATCGTGCTGATCCGGGGAACTGCGCCATGAGCGCAGTTTTAACAGCAAAGCGAGCACTGCTTTTTTTGAAAAAAAAGCAGCAAAAAAACTTTTGGTCGATTAAGCCCGTGCCAGCGAAACCACCCATGCCCCCAACCACCAAAAGTTTTTTGCTGCTTTTTTACAAAAAAGCAGTCTTGTCCTTCCCTTCCTTTCTCACACCGGCTCCCCGATGAACGCCCGCCTGGCCCGCTGGCTTCTGACCGGCCTCGGCGGCGCGCGATCGTCATCGCCCTGATCGTGCTGCTCTGGATCGGCGTCAATCTCGGGCTCGATCGACGCGCCCGCAAGCGCGCCAGCACGGTCGAGAGCGCGATCACTGCGGCACCGGTCGACCCCGATGCAGGTGCGAAGCAGGACGAGGTTGCCGCGTTGGCAGCGCGCTTGAAAAAGGCGCTGGCGATTCTGGCCAAGGCGCGCGGCACGCGCGGTTACCTGTATGAGCAGCCCTGGTACGTCATCATCGGCCCGCCCGGCGCCGGCAAAACGACCGCGCTGATGAACGCCGGGCTGAATTTTCCACTGGCGGCGGAGCTGGGGCAGGGGGCGGTCGCCGGGGTCGGCGGTACGCGCTATTGCGACTGGTGGTTCACCGACCAGGCCGTGATGATCGACACCGCCGGCCGCTACACCACGCAGGATTCCGCCGTCGCGGTCGATCAGGCCGGCTGGCACGGGTTTCTCGACCTGCTGAAACGCACCAGGCCGCGCCAGCCGCTGAACGGCGTGATCGTGGCGATCGCGTTGTCGGATATCGCGGGCGGCGATCCGTCCGCCAGCGCGGCCCATGCTCGCGCCATCCGTGCGCGCATCAAGGATCTCACGTCCCGGCTCGGCGTGACCGTGCCGGTCTACGCGCTGTTCACCAAATCCGACCTGATCGCGGGTTTCACCGAGTTTTTCGATGATCTGGACACCGCCGGCCGCGCCCAGGTCTGGGGTGCGACGTTCCCGAACGAGCGCGGGCCGGCCGGCGCCGTTCGCGAATTCGCGCCCGAATTCAAGGCCCTGATCGGCCGGCTCGAGGCGCGGGTGATCGACCGCCTCGCCGCCGAGCGCAGCCCGGACCGCCGCGCGATGATCGAGGGATTTCCCCTCCAGGTCGCCAGCCTGCAAGCGCCGCTGGCGGCATTCCTGACCGAGGCGTTCGGCGGTTCGACGCTCGACCCCGCGCCCTGGCTGCGCGGTGTCTATCTTTGCTCCGGCACGCAGGAAGGCACGCCGATCGACCGGCTGACCGGCGCCCTGGCGCGCAGTTTCGGCATCGACCAGCGGCGCGCGCCGAGCCTGCGGCCGCAATCCGGCCGCTCGTATTTTCTGGCCTCGCTGTTGAAGGACGTGATCTTTGGCGAGGCGATGCTCGGGTCGGCGGATCGCGGCCTCGCGCGCCGACGCTTCGCACTGCGGGCGGGCGGGTTCGCTGCGGTCGGCGTGGTGTTCATCGCGTTGCTGGCCGGCCTGTTGATCAGCCGGGGCAACAATGCGGCCGCCATCGCGCGGGCGACTAACAGCCTCGCCGCCGAACAGAAAATCGCTGCCACCCTCAAGCTCGATCCGGTTTCGAGCGCCAACCTGCCGCTGATCGCGCCATTGCTCGAACAGGCGCGCCGCCTGGCCGCAGCGAAGCCGGATGCCGGTTTCGCCGGGCTGGGGCTCGATCAGACCCGTTCGGTCCATGCGGCCACCGCCGCGGTCTATCGCAACACGCTCGATTTCGCGCTGCTGCCGCGGCTGGTTCTGCAACTGGAAGCCGAAATGCGCGGCGGACTCGACCGACCCGATTTCCTGTATCAGGCGACGCGCGTCTATCTGATGCTCGGCAACCAGGGCCCGCTCGATGCGCCGCTGGTCGAGGCGTGGATGAAGCTCGACTGGCAACGCCTGTATCCCGGCATCGGCCAGACCGATCTGCGCGCCTCGCTGATGGAGAATTTGATCGATCTGCTTGCCCGCCCGCTGCCCGATGTTCCGCTGGATGGCGGGCTGGTCGCGACCGCACGCGCCACCTTCTCGCGGGTGCCGATCGCCGAGCGCGTCTATTCGCGCATCCGCGATTCGCAGGCGGCGGCGCGCGTGCCGGACTGGACACCGGCGGCAGCGCTCGGCGCCGCCGGCACGCCGCTGTTCACCAACGCGACCGGCAAACCCCTGACCGATGGCGTGCCCGGATTTTTCACACGGCGCGGCTTCTACACCGTGCTGTTGCCGGCACTCACCCACGCCACGCAGGATGTCGCGAAGGAAAGCTGGGTGCTCGGCCAGCCATCTCAGGTCGATCCCAACTCGCCGCAGATGCAGTCGCTGGAAAGCGACGTGATCAAACTTTACGAGGCGGATTACGCCGCCCATTGGCGCACGATGATCGATGACATCAATCTGGTGCCGCTGGGCAGCGCCGGGCAGGCGGTGCAGGCGCTCTATGTGCTCGGCTCGCCGCAATCGCCGATGAAGACGCTGCTGGAATCGATGGCGAAGCAACTGACCCTTTCACAGGCGCCGAAACTGCCCAAGGGCAGCGCCGCACCGAAGGCACCGCATCTGGCAGCGCTGGACGCCGCCGCCGCACGGTTGAAAGGCGTCGTCGGGCCGGAGAACGGCGCGCCACCACCGGCACCTGGTGCCGCGATCGATCAGGAATTCGCACCCCTGCGCACCTATGTCGGCAATGGCGCGGTCGGCGCGCCGATCAGCCTGACCCTGCAACTGATCGATCAGGTGCAGCAACAACTCGCCACGCTCGCGGCCACCGCCCCCGGTGCCGCCGGACCCGCGGCACCCGGCGCGGGCGGCGATGCGGCGGCGCTGCTCGCAGGCGAGGCGCAGCACGACCCGCAACCGGTGCGGCGCTGGCTCGGTGGCATCACCGCGACGGCGAACACTTTGCGCGGCGGCAGCGCGGCGGCTTCGGCCGCGGCGGCGTTCAATGCGCCGGGCGGGGCAGCGCCGTTGTGTCAGAAGGCGGTGGTCGGGCATTACCCGTTCGATCGCAGCGCCAGCGCCGGCATTCCGCTCGCGGATTTCGCGCATCTGTTCGCCCCGGGTGCGGCACTCGATAGTTTTTTCAATACCCAGGTGCGACCGTTCGTGAACATGACCGGGCCGGTGTGGCATGTGCAGCCGGTCAACGGCGTCACCCCGCCGGTCAGCCAGGGGGCGGTGGCGGAGTTCCAGCGCGCCCAGGAAATCCAGCAGATGTTCTTCGTCGGCTCGGCCACCCCAAGCGTGCAGTTCACCATCACCCCGGAATCGCTCTCCGCCGGTGCCGCCCAGGTCACGCTGCAACTCGGCGGTGTGACCATCACCTACGCGCACGGCCCGACCGTGCCGACCTCGGTGACCTGGCCGGGGGCGGATGGCATGCAATCCGCCCGGTTGATCATCACCCCGGCGGCGGCAGGCGGCACGCCGATCACCTTGCAGGCGAGCGGGCCATGGGCGGTGTTCCGGCTGTTCAACCAGGGCAGCCTGACGGCGGGCGGCGCGTCGGCGCGCTATACGCTCACCTTCGATCAGGGTGGCGAGACGGCATCCTTCGCGATCGAGGCCGGGTCGATCTTCAACCCGTTCGCACCGGGCGTGCTGACCAATTTCCGCTGCCCGAGTCTGCGGGGATGAGTGCGGGGTTCTACGGCAAGCTCCCCGCGCGCGGCGATTTCGTGCGCGGTGGGCTGAGCACCGCGGTGGTCGATGCGCTCGATGATTGGATGCGCGCCTGCCTGCACGCCAGCCAGGATTCGCTGGGCGAGTCCTGGGTGGATTGCTGGATGGAAGCGCCGGTCTGGCGTTTTTTCGCGACCATCGGCGGGCAGCGTCTTGGCGGTGTGTGGATGCCGAGCATGGACAGTGTGGAGCGCTGCTTTCCGCTAGTTATCGCGACCGATGCCGCGCGCGCCGGCCCTGCCTGGCTGGCCGGTGCCGAGGCGCTCGGCTTCGATGCCGTCACGACCGATGTCACGCCGGATCGCCTCGCGCTGCGCCTGGTCGGCATCGCGCCCGACCCGTGGACGCCGCCGGCACGCGACATTTGGTGGACCGACGGCGCACCCCGCAAGGCCGCCGCCCGGTTCGAGTGCGATGATCTGCCTGATCCCGCTACCTTCGCGGCGTTTCTGACCGATCAGGCGCCGGAACCGCCCGCGTGATCCCCAGGGTGCAAACCTGGGCGCAGACCCATGTCGGCACGGTGCGTCGGCGCAATGAAGATGCCTATCTCTGCCGCCCGGACCTCGGGCTTTGGGCGGTCGCCGATGGCGCGGGCGGCCATCAGTCCGGCGAGCTCGCCTCCGGCATGATCATCGCCGCGCTCGATCGGCTCGAACCCGGCCTGACCGCGGCCGAATTGCTGCCCCGCGTGCGCACTGCCATGGCCGAAACGCACGAAGCGCTGCTGCATGAGGCGGCGCTGCGCGGCGCGGGCGCGGTGATTGCCTCGACCGTCGTGGTGCTGGTGCTGCGCGACCATCATTTCGCCTGCCTCTGGGCCGGCGATTCGCGGGCCTATCTGCTGCGTCGCGGCGAATTGACGCAACTGACGCGCGACCATTCGCTGGTGCAGGATCTGGTCGATGAAGGCCGCCTGAGCGCCGCCGCCGCCGAGCATCATCCTCAAGCAAACGTGATCACGCGGGCGTTGGGCGCTGATTGCATCACGCTGGAACTGGATAAGGTGATCGGCACGATCGAGCCGGGCGATCGCTTCCTGCTCTGTTCGGACGGGCTCAGCAAAACTCTGCCGGTCAGCGAAATCGCGGGGTTGCTGGGGGCGCCGGATGGCGTGCCGCCGACCGAGTTGCTGGTGGCGGCGGCGCTGGCGCGGCAGGGGAGTGATAACGTGACGGCGGTGGTGGTAACGACAGCGGGTTAGGTATTTGTTTTGATATCGTAACGATTAGGACGTGTAAAAATACTGTGGTTGGGGTGCGAAATTCGCGTTCGGGGGCGGCTTGGTGGCGGGTTCGTTACCGCTGGGTGCGATTGATGGGCACTTGCGGCTGGCAACGGTGTTTGGGCAAGCGCTCGCCGTGGCGTGCGGGCGGTGATGGCGGGGTTGGGCGAGGGTTGCGCCACCCTGACGGGCGGTGCAACCGAGGCGTCGGATTGAGCGATCGGGTGCGGTGCGTTCGGCTGTTTCGGCCGATTGTGCAGCGTGGGGCTGAGCGCGTTCATCGGGCCATTCAGGCCGGACGGCGCGGCACATTCGGTGGGTTCGGGCGGGTTCGCCGGTGAGGCGGTGCGCGCGGCGAGAGACGCGAAATGCTGGATGATCTGCTCGATGAGGGTGAGGATCAGATTGACGACGGCTTGGGTCAGTTTCGACTGATCGTCCGCCGTCGCGGCGTGGTGACGCAGCCCGCTTATGGCCTCGGTAAAACGCACGATCGAATTGTCTGAGGCGTGGGTCTCGGTCACGCGGCGAGAATGCCATGGGGGGCGGGGGGTGAGAAAGCGTTATTTTGGTGAAGCGTGATCGCGCGTGTCGATCACTCTCCAGGCCGCTCGGGTGGGGGGAAGAGAGGCGGATGACGCTTCGCTCTTCCGCCCTACGCTACTTCGCGGGACAATATTCAGTTCACGATGGTACCCGCGATCTCGGCACCCTTTTGCGCGTTGTCGCGTTTGAAATAATCCATGTTGAATTTGCCCCGGACCTCGGTTCCGTTGGCGTCGTAGTGGCATACGGATATCTGTTTCGCGTTGCCGTTGACCTGTTGCACGACGGCATTGAGCGTGATGCCGACGCCAGCCTGCAGGCGGCCGGATCCGCCGTCTTTTTTCGTGAGCCCGATGCCGCTATGACTATAGGCCAAGCATTTGTCGAGTGTGACGGTGACGTGCTTTTGCAGGACTTGATTGACACCGTAAGGGGTCCACGCACTGCCATCCTCTTTCAGGAACCGAACGATCTTGCAACCGAACTGGCAGAATTCCTGAAGGTCGAGGAAAATGTACGAATTGGTGCTCTTCTCTTTGCCTTCCCAACGCTCGATGCTTCGCTCGCTCGCCTCGGTCGTGTAGCTATTGAGCTTGTCGGCACCCGTCAAGAGACTTTTGAGGTCTGCCACGCTGTTGCGTCTGATCCGGCGAAGATGCTTCACCTCGAAGTTATTGCCGGCAAATGTGACAGTATATCCATCACCCGACACGGTCACCGGCGACTGCAGGTCGGTTTCACTGGTGACGGCTGCTGTAAAAGTCTTTCTTCCCTCTTTGGTCGATGCCGAAGCGCTCATTGGACAATTCCTTTTCGGACGTGCAAGCACAAGAAACCCGGCGCTAGCGCGCCGGGTCGTTTCGAGTGATCAGCTCATCTTCATCGTCTTGAGGTCGAAGTTCACCACGCTCTGGGTGCCCTGCGAGCCGTCGTCTTTCATGGGGATGCTGACAAAGCTGATCGAGGAGTAGTTCAGCGAGAGCGACTCGTTCGGTTTTTCGCCGCCCGAAGACATGCTCAAGCCGGACATGATGACATCCTTCATTTTCACTTCGAGATATTTATCCGAACCGGACCCGGCCTTGTTGGTGCGGACGAACACGATGTCGACGTCTTTTGCGCCGCCGCTGAGGGCTTCCTTCAGCAGGTCCGGGCTCGAGATGTCGTAGTCCTTGGTAATCGTGACTTCCGAAAGGCTGGGCAGGCTGGATTCACGGCCTTCGCCGCTGCCGGACTGCATGGCAACGCCGCGCCCGACACCCCATTGCACGCTGTGGAGCTCGATGTAGTCCTTGAAGCCTTCGGTAGTCACGTCGCCGTTGATCGCGGCATATTTCATATAGACGGCCATTGGTCTGTCTCCTGTTGGGTTATAAAAATTTAGCCAAGTTCGTAGCGGAACGACCCTTCGGGACCCATTCCGACCGTGACGTGGGAAATTGTCTCGCCATTGGCCAACCGGGCCAGGACCTCCGCCGACAATTCGGGCAGGAGGCTGCGCGAGAGAATATTCTCCACGTTGCGCGCGCCGGAGGAGGATTCCTTGCAGCGCGCGGCAATGGTTTCGACCAGTTCAGGCTCGTAGGTGAAGCTGGCCTTGTAGCTATCGCGCACACGGCGCGCGATCTTGTTCAACTGAAGTGTGACGATCTGGCGGATCACATCGTCCGACAGCGGGAAATACGGCACGATGGTTACCCGGCCGAGAAACGCCGGCTTGAAGTATTTTGCCAGTTCCGGGCGCAGCGCCTCGGCCAGCCCTGCCGCATCCGGCGCGGTTTCAGGGTCGGCGAACAGTTTTTCGATCAGATCGGTCCCGGCGTTCGAGGTCATGATGATGACGGTGTTCTTGAAGTCGATGTCGCGGCCTTCGCCGTCCTTCATGTTGCCTTTGTCGAACACCTGGAAAAACACATCCTGCACACCGGGATGCGCCTTCTCCATCTCGTCGAGCAAAATCACCGAGTAGGGGCGACGCCGCACCGCTTCGGTGAGCACGCCGCCCTCGCCGTATCCCACGTAGCCGGGCGGGCTGCCCATCAGGAGCGAGACCTTATGCTCCTCCTTGAACTCGGTCATGTTGATGGTGGTGATGTTCTGCTCACCGCCATACAGCAGATCGGCCAGCGTCAGCGCCGTTTCGGTCTTGCCGGTGCCGGAGGTGCCGACCATCAGGAATACGCCGATCGGCTTGCGCGGATCGGTGAGTTTCGCGCGCGAGGTGCGGATGGCCTGGGCGACGGCTTCGAGGGCGTGGGGCTGGCCGACGATCCGGCGTTCCATCGTGGTTTTCAGGTTTAGCACGGTGTTGATTTCGTCGGATTGCATGCGGCCGGCGGGAATCCCGGTCCAGCTCTCGACGATTTCGGCTACCGCCTGCGCATCGACCACCGGAAAGATCAGCGGCATCTCGCCCTGCGAGGCTTTGAGCGCCGTGGTCGCCTCGGCGAGTTGTGCCCGCAACGCTGCCCGATCGATCACCGCCGGCCGGTCCATGACGCCGACATCACCCGGGGCAGCGGTATACGCAGCCGCCTCCGGCGCTTCCAACGCGCCCCGCAACGCGCCAATCTGATGGGCCAATTCCTTCTCCGCCGCGTAACGCGATTCGAGCGCGGCCAGTTCCTCCACCAGCTTCGCCCGCTCCTCCGCCAGTTCGGCCTCACGCGCCGCGTGATCACCGCCGCTCGCCATTTCGCGCGCCAGAATGCCGGTTTCGGTCGCGATCAGATCGAGCCGCCGCCGGCGGTCCTCGATCGGCGCCGGTTCGGTCGCCTGGCTCATCGAAACGCGGGCGCAGGCGGTGTCGATCAGGGAAATCGCCTTGTCCGGCAACTGGCGCGAGGGAATGTAGCGCGCCGAAAGCCGCACCGCCTCGCTCACCGCCTCGTCCAGAATGCGGACCTTGTGGTGTTTTTCCAGCGTGCCGACCAGGCCGCGGATCATCGCGGTTGCCATCGGCTCGGATGGTTCCTCGACCTTCACCACCTGAAACCGTCGCGCCAGTGCGGCGTCACGCTCGAAATATTTTTTGTATTCGGCCCAGGTCGTTGCCGCGATGGTGCGCAATTCGCCGCGCGCCAGCGCCGGTTTGAGCAGATTAGCCGCATCGTTCTGCCCGGCCGCGCCACCGGCGCCCACCATGGTGTGCGCCTCGTCGATGAACAGGATGATCGGCCGGGGCGAGGCCTTGACCTCCTCGATCACCGATTTCAGCCGGTTTTCGAACTCGCCCTTCACCCCAGCGCCCGCCTGCAACAACGCCATATCCAGCGTGCGCAGCACGACGTTTTTCAATGCTTCGGGCACATCGCCCTGGGCGATTTTCAGCGCCAGGCCTTCGACCACGGCGGTCTTGCCGACGCCGGCCTCCCCGGTCAGGATCGGGTTGTTCTGGCGCCGACGGGTCAGGATATCGATCGCCTGACGGATCTCGAAATCGCGGCCGAGAATCGGGTCGATCCTGCCGGCCCGCGCCCGCGCCGTCAGATCATCGGTGAATTGATCGAGTGCGGCCGAACCGCCGGGGCGGGGGGCACCATCATCACCGCCCGCCGCCGGCGCACCATCTGCCGCCAGCGTGGCACTGTGGGATTCGGTTGAGTTCTGGGTGATCGCGGCGAAGTCGCGCTTGAGCATTTCCGCGGGGATTTTCGCAAGCTGGCTCGAAGCCTCGCGCGCCCGGCGGGCCAGCCCTTCATCGGCCAGCAGCGCCCATAACAAATGGCCCGAGCGGGTGCGCGACAGACCATGCTCGATCGAGGCGAGCAACCAGCCTTGTTTCGCCCAATCCACCACATCCGGCGACAGGGCAGGGGCCCTGGCATTGCCGGTTTTCATCCGGTCGAGCGATCGGTTAAGGTCGATCAGGAACCGGCCATGATCGATCTCGTAATGGCGCAGAATGAGCGGAATATCGGTATCCGTCCCGTCCGCGAGCTTGAGCAGCCAATGTTCGATCTCGACATTGTAATGGCTACGCGACAAGGTGAGTCCGGCCGCTGCTTCCAGGCTGCGGCGGCTGTGCTCGTTCAGGCGCGCGATGAGAGATTTGAGATCGATAGCCGCCATCTGCTCCCCTTTTAGGACCGGATACGTGCCGGTTTTGTTACGACGAAACAATGTTGTGATTTTGATATTATGGGCTAACACTCGTCTTGTCCAGATTAAGAACTTGCAACATGATGACTGTATGACCTTTGTCACACTGGATTTTTCGCATGACACTCAACATTACTGATTTGTTAGGGCCGATCATGGAAGACGCACCGAGCGGCGCTGACCTGCGGGCCGATTATGCGGCGCAATCGGTCTATTACCGGCTGCGTGATGCGCGGTCGGACGCGCGGGCGGCCGAGCGGGCGGCCGATGCCGATGCCTCGCTTGAACCCGAGGTGGCGCAACATTGGCGCACCGTCCTGCAATTGTCGCAAACCGCGCTGGCAAAATCCCACGATCTTGAAATCGCCGCCTGGCTGACCGAGGCTTTGGTGCGCGAATCCGGCCTTGCGGGCCTCGCCGATGGTGCCGCGCTGATCGGTGGTTTCGCCGCGCAATACTGGGAGAATGTGTTTCCCCTGCCGGATGAAGACGGGATGGAAACCCGCACCGCGCCGATCGCCGGGCTGAATGGCGTCGGCGGCGATGGCACGCTGATCCAGCCTTTGCGCAAACTGCCGCTGTTCAACACGGCGGACGGCGCACGGGTTTTGTTGTTCCAATACCAGCAGGCCGAGGAAACCGCCGGGCTGGGCGATGCCAAGCGCAAGGCGGCCCGCATCGCCGCCGGCGTCGCTGATTTCGCCAAGCTGGAGACCGAGGCGCGGGCGGTCGGCGTCGCGCATTTCACGGCCCTCGCGCAGCGGGCGATCGCCACGCTGGCGGCATGGCGCGGCATGGCGCAGACGCTCGATGAAGTAGCGGGCGCCGATGCACCGCCCGCGAGCCGGGTTGCTGAAATTCTTGAACAGATCATCAACATCGCCAAGCGCTACGCCCCGCAGGCCGGCGCTCCAACTGTCATCGCGGCACAGCCCGTCACAGCGGAGATCGAACCCACGGAGACCGACATGCCGGATGCACAAATTCCCCGCAGCGCCGTGCGGACGCGCGAGGATGCGCTCAACCAGCTCACCGAAATCGCCGAATTCTTCCGCCGCACCGAACCGCAATCACCAATCGCGCTGACGCTGGACGAAGCCGTCCGCCGCGCCCGTCTGCCCTGGCCGCAGCTGATCGAGGACATCCTGGCCGATAACGCGGTGCGTCAGGCGATGCTGACGGCGCTGGGGATCAAGCCAACCACATAAAAGCAGCAGAGATCGTCTTTCTTTTAAAAGAATAGCAGCAAAAACCTTCAGGAATACAACAAACTAAGCCACCCCAGGCAACATCCTAAATTAAAAAAAGTTTTTTGTTTCTTTTTTACAAAAAAGAAGCGCTTCCTTGACCTCACCCGCGTTAGTCACAGCATCACGTCCGCGGCGCCGACAATTCCGTCACCAGCCGGAACGACGCGCTGATATCATCGAGTTGGTAGTGCGGCTGCAAATGGATCGTGCAGCCGAACGAACCCGGCTTGCTCGCAAGCTCCCGCACCTCGACCCGCGCATCGAGCAGCGGGTAGCGCGCCCGCGTCTCGGGGCCGGCGTCCTTGTTGGCATTGGCGTAGCGGCGCAGCCAGGTGGTCAATTCGCGCTCGATCTCGCTGGCGGTGCGGAACGCGCCGGTCATGTCGCGCCCCATTACCTTGATGAAATGGGCGAACCGCGACACGCAGATCATGGTATTGAACTGGGCGGAGAGCCGGGCATTGGCATCCGCCGCCTCGGCGCGCGGCCCGCTGTAGCGGCGCGGCGCCTGCAGGCTGCGCGCGGCCCCCAACACGGTCTGGCCGCCAAACCCCAGCGAGGACAGGGCCAGCACCCCGGCATCGACCAGCGCGCGTTCCTGGGCATCGGTCAGCGCGATTTCCGCCTCGAACCGGTCCTGCCCCTCCGCGGAATCCACCGAAAAGCGTGGCGCGGTGCCGGTGGTGATGAGCCCGCTGCCCGCCCAGTCCTGGATATAGCCGCGCATGTCGGCCGGCCAATCGTAGGTCGCCATTGCGCGCGCCACCGTCATGGCGATCGCATAACCGGCGGCGAACCAGACGATGTCATCGCCGGTCGTAATCGTCTCGTCGTAACGAAACCCGCGCCGCGCCTCGGCGCAATCCTCCCAGGCCGGGCGGGCGCGCAGGCGCGGCAGTGCGAGGCCGACGAACCGCATATCCTCGCGCTGGCCCAGGTTGCGGAACCGCTGGTGCTCCGGCCCCGTGAAAATGGCCGCCGGATTGGCGACGCCCGATAATTCCTCCATCCGGTCGACGCCGAACAGCGCTGCGGCTGCGCCGAAAATCATCGGCGCGAAGGCGGCGGCCGCGATTGCCGAGAGCCCCGCGATCGCGGCGACATCATCGCTCGGCGCGTCCGGTCCGGGCCGGTGGCGCACTTCGTAATCCATCACCAGCAACCCATAGGGCTCGCCACCCGGGGTGCCGAATTCATCCTCGTAGATCCGGCGGAACAATTGGCTCTGGTCGAATTCCGCGGCCCGTTCCAGATCGCGGCACACTTCGCCCCAGGCGGCGTGCAGCACCCGCAGCCGCACCCGCCCGCTCGCCTCGATGCGATCGGCTAGCCAGTGCAGCCCGCGCCATGATCCTTCGAGCCGCAGCAGGCGCGGCGCGTGCAGAATTTCATCGATCGCGGCGGCCAGCATCGCATCGATCATCGCGATGTCATGATCCAGCATCGCCGCCAGCCGGGTTGGATCGCGCAGGATCGCGGCGGTATCGAGCCCGAACCAGATGGCGAGCGAAGGGGCCGCCGGCGCGGTCAGAAACCGCGCGAGATCGCCCGCCTCGGCCTGATGCCGGTCGCCGAAAAAGTGACCGGCCAGCACAGCATCACGCAACATGCGAGATCAGGCCATGAACGATCCGATCAGGTCTTTTTCGGAATATTGGCGACCATCCGCATCGAGGTGGTCCGTTCTTCCATTTGCAGCCACGGCGTAATCGCGCACCTCTCGCGCACGCCCGCCGAGGCGACCGAGGAAGTAGCCCTGGCGGTTGCCGGCGCGCACTTCCTGAATCGCCTCCAGGGTCTCGGTCAGCGCCTGGGTGAAGCGCGAGGTGCTGTCATTCTCCAGCTTCTTCAGGTGCTTGACCTTCTTGCCCAGCAGCACGGTGGCGTAGATCACCAACGGGTTGAACAGCAGGATCAGCAAGGCCAGCTGCCAGTGCATCCAGAGCAGGATGGCCGAGGTGCCGACCAGGGTCAGCACCGCGACCAGAAAGCGGCTGAGGGTTTCGCCGACGAACTTGTCCAGGGTGTCCAGATCGGTGACCAGGTGGGTGGTCACGGTGCCGCCGCCCAGGCTCTCGTACTCGCCAAGCGAGATGCGCTTGAGCCGTTCGATCAAACGGATGCGGATGCGGTAGACGAGATCCTTCGACAGCCTGGCGAACAGGCGCGCCTGCAAGACGTTGAAGATCAGTGCGGAACCGCGCAGCAGCAGGGTCAAAAACAGCATCAGGCCGATGTAGCCGGCTGCGGTTTCCCAATCGCTGGGCAGAAAGTTGTCCATCACCTTGAGCGCTGCATCGCCATCCTTGAGCAGCACTTCGTCCACCAGCAACGGCAGCAGCAACGGGATCGGTACGCTGCACAAGGTCGCCAGCACGGCGACCAGATTGGCCAGAATCAGCGCTTTCTTGTGACGCAGGGCCAGGCGACGGACTTCTGCCCAGCTCAACCGATCAGGCATTGGCAGCGCGCTCCAGCCAGCGGCCCAGCAGCGGTGACAGCGCCTCGAGTGGCTGGTAGCCGTTGGTCAGCAGCGCCAGTTGACCATCGCGCTCGGCCAGCAGCGTGGGGAAGCCGGCGATCCCCAGATCCTGCACCCAGGTGAAGTCTGCGGCGGTGGACTCATGCATGGCCTGGCTGTCGAAGGCCTTGGCGAACTCGATACGCGGGATGCCGGCACGCTCGGCCAGCTCCACCAGCACACTGGCCTGGGTGACATCGGCGCCCTGGGCATAGAACGCACGCTGAATCAGCCTGAGCAGCATCCAGGCGCTGGACGCATCGAGATTGCGCGCGGTGACCAGCGCACGACATGCCGGCTCGGTGTCGTACACCATGCCCTCCGGCAGACCACGCTCGAAGTCGAACAACTGCCCG
>NZ_NCJX01000055.1:0-17571 GCF_002282635.1 Acidiphilium sp. 34-64-41
CATGGAACCTTGAGCGGCTCCGCCCTGAGGGCATTCGGGCAAGGGGCATGGAATTGCCGGTTCACGTGGTCACGCGGACAACGGACGGCCGGGTTGCTGATCGTTGTTCGCACCGGCTTGCCACGGATCGCCCCCGAAAGCTCCATCTCCGCCATCAGCCGCGCCGTCGCACAGCGCGCGAGCCTGATCCCCTCCCGACCGAGCTGCCGCCAGACCTTGCGCACGCCGTAGACCTGGAAATTCTCATTCCATACCCGGCGGATTTCCGCCCGCAGCGGGATGTCGTGCTTGGCGCGCGCAGACAGGCGTTCCGGATCAGCACAACGGGCGGCATGCTCATGGTAGGTTGACGGCGCGATCGGCAGGACCTTGCAGATAGGCTCGACACTGTGAACCTCGCGATGCGCGTCGATGAACGCGATCATGGCTTGTACCGGCCGCCCCACTCCGCCATCGCAAAATAAGCCGAGGCCTTGCGAAGAATCTCATTCGCTTGGCGCAGTTCGCGGTTCTCCCGTTCCAATGTCTTCATCCGCTCTCGCTCATCGCTGGTCAGCCCCAGCCGTACGCCACGGTCCCGCTCAGCCTGCCGAACCCAACCCCGGAGCGTCTCGCCCGTGCAGCCAATCTTCGCCGCGATCAAGCCGATCGCCTCCCATTCAGAGGCGTGATCCTTCGCATGCTCCAACACCATGCCGACCGCACGCTTGCGGACCTCTGGCGAATATTTCTTCGATGTCTTCCGCTTCTCCATAGCGCCATCCTCCCAAGAGTTGGAGCCTCCGGCAAACCAGGGGCGGTTCAACCTTGGCCTGCCCCGCGAATAAAATGGCTAGGCCCTGCGCCGTCATGTTGTAATAGTGATAGGGAAAGCCGTGCACAGGTTGGAGGAATGGTACATCGATCAGCAATTCGCCGCCCGGTGTGACCACGCGCAGCACTTCTTGCGCGCATTTGAACGGATCATCCACGTGTTCCAGGACCGCAAGCGATAGTGCGACATCAAAGCTGTTGTCTTTGAAGGGGAGCGCCTCGCCGATCGCGGGCACGTCGGTCGACGGATAATCCCCGATCTCGACGTTTACGACATCCGTGGTGCGTCGCGCGCGCGGTGATGACAAGCTCGTTCGCGCCGCAGGCCGGGCAGCGAAGATGAACTCTACGAAATGCTCAAGCCAGCGCTCATGCAGCGAATTCGTCACCTCGACACATTGGCGCTCCCGAACCTGATTGATCGACGCCATGATATCGAGCGTGCGCGAGGGGGGCACGCGCAGATCGGCCACCGCGGTCAGGCCGGCGGTGAATGGAAACTGCGGCATTGCCGCGCTTACGTCGGGGTGCTGATGCGATTCATGAGCGATCGCCATTCCGTTCACCGCTACCATCGCGGCGATGGCGATCGCCCAGGCGACCAAGCCCGAGCCCACCAGAAGCTCTGAATCGACGACAGCGCGAGGTAGATCGATCAACGCCGGCATTGCCGTGTCCTCGTTTTTTTAAGGCGATACCTATATTAACGCTAACCCCCGATGTAACGTTAGGTACGTGATTCATAATTGTGAACAGGAAATTGTGCTGCTGCCGCCGCGCGCCAGACCGTCGGTTCAACTCCGCGGCGCCCGCTTGACGCCATAACTCCAGGGCGATATGTCCCTGCTCACGCCAATCGGGTCTCATGGCTCTCAAGCCGTGGTCCGATTTTTTCTATTCCGCTTTCCAAAAGAGATACCTGAGTTCATGGCAAATATCGCATCCGCCCAGAAGCGCATCCGTCAAACCGTGGTTCGCACCGCCCGTAACAAGGCGCGCCGGTCACGAGTGCACAGTTTCATTAGGAAGCTCGAGGAGGCGATCGCGGGTGGTGATCATGCTCAGGCGCGTGCAGCGTTCGTTGCGGCTCAGCCGGAAATGCAGCGTGCGGTGACGAAAGGTGTTCTGAAGTCGAACACGGTATCACGGCGGATTTCGCGCCTCTCCGCGCGCGTCAAGGCCCTGGCGGCCTGAGGTTTCTCGGCACGGGCCGTTTTGGGCCTTGAGGTTTCAGCCTCGATCTGAAATGGGGCTGATAAAGTCTTGAAAATAAGTTTTTATCAGGTTTTTAAGGCGACCCGCAGACGGGCCGCGGGTGCTGTGTTGTCTAAATCTGTCTCGTTACGCCATCGGAGATGACGTGCCGCGACCCGATTTTTTTACGGTTTAGAAACTCGTATCAATAGCCTGATTTCATGGAGAGATTTCGAAAGCTCGACTTCAGGCCTTAGTTTTTTCGAACATAACATCTCTTGCGTCCTGGCTGTCTCTTGGCCTACCTTCCGCTCTTCAGACAAGGTTCCAGCAGTCGGACGCTGAATGCACCAATGGTTTATACAACCATGGCGTGTATTGACTTTACGTGACGTCAGGCGTGGCGTTGAAGGCTCGGGGCACGGTGAAAACAGGGGAGGCGTTGCTGTTGGAAGCGCAAGTAGGGCAGGTTTACGACGCAGACATCACCCTTGATGCCAGCAGCCAGCGGGATCCCATGAGCGAGTCTCGGCAGGATGCGGCGCTGGCACTGCAATGGAGCCGTGTTCGCGCGCGCTTGCAGGATGAAATTGGCGAAGTCGAATACCGCAACTGGCTTCGCCAAGCGGCCCTCCACGGGCTTGATGGCGATGAAATCACGGTGATGATGCCCACGCGCTTTCTGCGCGATTGGGTCAACAAAGAATATGGCGGGCTGCTCACCAGCCTGTGGCAGTCGGAGAACCCGGCCGTTCGCCGTGTCGACATCCGCACGCGTCCGACCGGCGGCATCACCGCCGTACCCAATCTGGCCGAGCCGAGTGCCGTGCTCGGCAAATCGGCCCAGCCCGCCCGCCGAGACGCTGAAGACCGTTCGGAAACCGCCGCGCCGCTCGACCCTCGGTTCACGTTCGATACGTTTGTAGTCGGCAAACCAAACGAATTTGCTTATGCCTGCGCCCGTCGCGTCGCGGATGGCCATGCCAGCCCAGGCTTCAACCCTCTCTTTCTTTACGGCGGCGTCGGCCTCGGCAAAACCCATCTCATGCATGCGATCGCATGGGAACTGTCCCAACGAGCCGACGAAGTCACGGTCGCCTATATGTCGGCCGAGAAGTTCATGCACCGTTTCGTCAGCGCGTTGCGCCGGCAATCGACCATCGAGTTCAAGAACGAATTGCGCAGTGTCGACGTGCTGATGGTCGATGATCTGCAGTTTCTGATCGGCAAGGACGGTACCCAGGAAGAATTTTTCCATACGTTCAACGCCCTGGTCGACAGCGGCAAGCAGATTATCGTCTCGGCCGATAAATCGCCGTCCGATCTGTCCGGCATCGAAGACCGGCTGCGCACCCGCCTTGGCTGCGGCATGGTTGCCGATGTTCATGCCACCACGTATGAATTGCGCCTCGCCATTCTGGAAGCCAAGGCCGCCCGCGCCGGCGTGCCGGTTCCCGGCCGGGTCATGGAGTTCCTGGCCCAGAAAATCACCGCGAATGTCCGTGAACTCGAAGGCGCTCTCAACCGCCTGATTGCCCACGCCCATCTGTTCGATCGCCCGGTCACGCTCGAAGCCGCGAACGAGGTGCTGCACGACCTACTCCGCGCCTATGATCGTAAAATCACCATCGAGGAAATCCAGAAGCAGGTCTCCGAGCACTACAATATACGCATCAGCGAAATGTCCTCGGTCCGCCGTGCCCGCAATATCGCGCGCCCACGCCAGGTCGCCATGTATCTCGCCAAGCAACTCACCAGCCGCTCGCTCCCCGAGATCGGGCGCAAATTCGGCAACCGGGACCATACCACGGTGATGCATGCGGTTGCCAAGGTCACTGAACTGATGGCGGCCGACACTGATTTCGCTCAGGATGTCGATCTGCTGAAACGCATCCTGACGGTTTGATGCCGCAGGCACGGCGCACGAAGCACTTGAGTTTCCTGAAAAAAACAGCAGCAGACCAACGCCCCAATCGTCAACCCGCGCCGATACCACGGCACGAACCCAGCATAAAAGAAGGTTTTTTGCTTCTTTTTTATAAAAAAGAAGGGCTTCCTTCCCTTATCCCTCGCCCACCAGCCCGATGATCACCGGTAACATCCTGGTCGTCGATGACGAGCCCCAGATTCACCGCTTCCTGAAACCAGCGCTGGAAGCAGCCGGCTTTACCGCGTTACGCGCCGAAACCGGCACGGAGGCGCTCCGGATGGCGGCTTCTGCCGCGCCGGATCTCATCCTGCTCGACCTGGGCTTGCCGGATATCGATGGGCAGGCCGTGCTCGCACGCCTGCGTGCCTTCTGTTCCGTACCGGTCATCGTGCTCTCCGCGCGCGACCGCGAGGTCGAAAAAATCGCAGCGCTCGATGGTGGGGCGCATGATTACGTCGAAAAACCCTTCGCACTGGGCGAGTTGCTTGCCCGGATCCGTGCCGCCCTGCGTCTTTACGCGCACGCCGGCGACCCGACGCCCGGACTGACGCTCGGCGACCTTACGCTCGATCCTGAACGCCGCGCCGCCAGCCTTCTGGTTGAGGGCCAACCGACCGACCTCGGTCTGACCCGGATTCAATACACGCTGCTTGCCCTGTTCGTCCGCAACCAGGGCCGCGTGCTGACGCATCGGCAGGTGCTGACCGCGGTATGGGGGCCGGCGCACACCGAGGACATCGCCTATCTTCGGATCTACGTCAGTCAGCTGCGCCGTAAGCTGATTGACACGGGGTTTTACCTGATCACCGAGCCCGGCATCGGCTATCGTCTCACTGAAACCGCCCCGCCTAAATAATCAGCAGAACCAGAACCACCACAATCACCAAGCCCAGCCCACCACCGTAATAAAGACCGTGGGCACCGATGAACAAACCACCATGCAGGCCAAATCCGCCGCCCAGCACAAGAAGGATCAGGAGAATAATCAGTAGCAGACGCATATCGGTTTCCATTCACGTTTTGACGATCAGGATATGATGATTGCTGGGCTCAGTTCCAATACAGGCCCGGCAGAACCGCTGTCACGGGCTCGAATTTCGGTCTTCTCTCGGCCCGAGGCGGCCACACAACCCGCGTTACCCGAAACTTGCCCTACCCAGTAACGATCCGCGACCCGGTCCGCCACCGCCATTGGCGTAGGGGCCTCTTTGGGCTATAAAGTCTGAGCGCGCTTGCGGGCATTGCGGGTCGGCCGCACCATGCCGATGTAATGCCGACGTGATTCCCATCGAGGAAGGATCAGGATTATGGGTGGTTTGAGCATATGGCATTGGCTGATCGTTCTGGCGGTCGTGCTGATCCTGTTCGGCTCCGGGCGGGTCGGTAACCTGATGGGTGAACTCGGCAAGGGTATGAAATCGTTCAAGAATAATCTGGCCGACGACCAACCCAAAGATGCTTCCATGCTCGAACAGCACGTACCCCCACCGCCGGTGCAAGCGACCACCACCGATCGCACAAAGGTCTGAGGTAATCCCATGGGCTTCGATTCTCCTGTTCATTGGATCATCGTCATCGGCGTCATCGCCCTGCTGTTCGGCGGCTCGCGCGTCGGCAATCTGATGGGTGAAGTCGGCAAGGGCATCAAGGCGTTCAAACAGAACGTGTCCGATCACGACCCCGCCAAGCCGGCCGAGCCGATCAATCAGCCCGCACCCCAGGTGCAGACCCGCGTCGTCGATGGTGCTCCGCCCGCCGAAACCGTGGTTCGCCAACCCGATCCGGTCAGCGCGTCGGACCAGACGCGTCTCTGACCAAGGCGATCCTGATGCACAACAGCCTGCTCCAGGCGGCGCGCGGCCTGGTCGCGATCGGTGCGCGCATGGATGCGCGCGGCTGGGTGCCGGCCTCCTCGGGTAATCTGTCGGCACGGCTGAGTGATCAGTCCATGGCCATCACGCGCAGCGGCGTGCACAAGGGGCGGCTGACCGAGACCGATATCATCGAGGTCGATCTCGATGGCGCACCGCGTCACCAGGCCGATAAGCCGAGCGCCGAGACCCTGCTGCATTGTCAGCTCTATCGTCATTTCCCCGCGGTCGGCGCCGTGCTGCACGGCCATTCGGTCGCGGCGACCGCACTCTCGATGGTGACCCACGAGCAATCGTTGGTCCTGCAGGATTACGAGATCCTCAAAGCCTTCCCCGGCGTCACCACGCATCAGACCGTCGCGAACGTCCCGGTGTTCGACAATGATCAGGACATCGCCCGCCTGGCTCGCCAGATCGCGCCCTCGCTCGATGCGGCGCCGATCGGCTATATCCTGCGCGGTCATGGCGTCTATGCCTGGGGTCCGGACATCGAGCGCTGCTTCTGGCGGCTCGAAGCCCTGGAATTCCTGATATCCTGCGAATGCGAACGGAGACAAATGCGATGAGCGGCCTGCGGATTTTCGACGACAACGCCCCCGGCGCGCCGGTCCTCGACACCGGTGATGCGACCGAAATTGCCGCACATCTCGCCACCATCGGCGTCCGCTTCGAACGCTGGGACAGTCCGGTGACCCTGCCGCCCGATGCTGAGGCGGACGCGATCCTCGACGCCTATCGCCCCTATCTCGACCGGCTGATGGGTGAAACCGGCGCCGGCTCCGCCGATGTCATCAAAATGACGCCCGATCATCCGCAAGCCGGCACGCTGCGCGAAAAATTCCTCAACGAGCACAGCCACACGGAGGACGAGGTCCGCTTCTTCGTCAGCGGCGCTGGCCATTTCGTCATGCACACCGAGGGCAAGGTGTTCGACGCCCTCTGCACCAAGGGCGATCTGATTTCGGTTCCCGCCAACATCAAGCACTGGTTCGATGCCGGCGAACGCCCGGATTTCATCGCCCTGCGCATCTTTACCGACCAGTCCGGCTGGGTCGCGCATTTCACTGGTGATGCGATCAGCGCGCGCTTCCCCGTCACCTGACATCGCCGGCACGTGACCATGCCTGACACCGCGCCGCCGGCGGTCGTGCTGCTCGATATCGAGGGCACGATCGCGCCGATCAGCTTCGTACACGACGTGCTGTTTCCCTATGCGCGCACGCGTCTGGGCGGTTTCCTGGCACGCCACGCCGATGAGCCTGACATTGTGGCAGCTCTGGCCGAACTCGATCAGATCACGCCCGGCGCGCCGCCACTGGAAACCTTGCTGGCCCTGATGGACCGGGATGCGAAACTCGCCCCGCTCAAGCACATCCAGGGCCGTATCTGGGCGCAGGGCTTCGCCGCTGGCGCGCTGACCAGCGATTTCTACCCCGATGTCCTGCCCACCCTGCAAGCCTGGCACGCAGCCGGCACCACCATCGCGATCTATTCATCCGGTTCCGAACAGGCGCAGCGCCTGCTGTTCCGCCACAGCATCGCAGGCGATCGCGGCAACCTGATCAGCGCCTTCTTCGATACCAGGATCGGCCCCAAGCGCGAGGCCGCCAGCTACGCCGCCATCGCTCGCAGCTTGGCGGTGCCCCCCGGCGCAATCCTGTTCCTTTCGGATGTGGAAGCGGAACTCACCGCGGCCGCAGCAGCGGGGCTCGCCGTCTGCCAACTGGTCCGCCCGGCGGATGGTACGATCGCCGGCACCACCCACCCTCATGCCGCGGAATTGACCAGCGTCGCACGGCAATTCGGCCTATCTCAGCCGGAATAACGGAGGCTGCCCGATGTCAACGCTGACCCAACGAAGGTGGACGGCAACCCTGCCCGCACGCCTGAACACCGACCCCTGGCGCGCGTTCGGCCTGGGCCTGCTGGCCGCCCTGGCGCTGCCCCCGTTCTATCTGCTGCCGCTGCTCTGGTTGGTGGTGCCTGGCTTGCTGCGCAGCCTCGCCCGTGCCGGAAGCTGGCGCCGTGCCATCTGGATCGGCTGGTGTTTCGGCTTTGGTTTCAACCTGCTCGGCCTGTTCTGGGTCACCGAGCCCATCCTGATCATGGCGCAGCAATTCTGGTGGGCGGTGCCGATCGCAGCACCCGGCCTTGCCGCCGCCACCGCCTGCTATTTCATGCTGCCCGCCGTCGCGGTGTACTGGATCCGCCCGTTCCGCAACCATGCCGCCGCCGCCGCAATGGTCCTGATGTTCGCCGGCGTCATGGTCATGGCCAATCTGGCGCAACAATTCCTGTTCACCGGCTTCCCATGGAATTTCTGGGGAGCGGACTGGGCGATTCCCGGCGAGATCGGCGTGATCATGATGCAGCCGGCGGCTTGGGGCGGTATTTTCCTGCTCACTTTGCTCACCATCATCGCAGCCGGCCTGCCGCTGCTCGGTCGGCGCGGCTGGATCGCGAGCGCCATACTCATGCTCTGCTGGGTCACCTTCGGCCTCGTCCGCACCGCCGCCGGCCCGGCACCGGACCGTGACCTGACGGTCGCGATGATCCAGCCGCGCTTCGCGGTGCCCGGCAGTTTCACCCGTCCAGCACTCGAGGCGCGCTGGCAGCGCGACCTGCACATGACGCAGCAGGCCATGCAGCAGGCCGGCCCCGGCCCGAAAGTCATCGTCTGGCCCGAAACCGCGAGTCCCGCCCTGTTGCAGTCCGATGCATCTGCCCGTGCCGCCATTGCCGCCATCACGGGCACCACGCCCGTCCTGGCGGGCTCGTTCCGCTACGGTCGTACCGGCAAGGTCTATAATTCCCTCATTGCCGTCGATGGTCCGGGTCCCGCCGTCGCCTGGTACGACAAATGGAAACTGGTGCCGTTCGGCGAATACACGCCGGCCATCATCCCGTTCAAAATCACCCCCGGCGGCGGTTTCGTGCCCGGCCCCGGTCCGCGCACCCTGCATGTTCCCGGCATCCCCGCGGTCGGCCCGCTGATCTGCTACGAATCGATCTTTTCCGGCGAAATCGTCGACAAGGCGGATCGCCCGGGCTGGTTGCTCAACATCAGCGACAACGCCTGGTTCGGCGACAGCACCGGCCCCCACCAGAATTTCGCCACGACCCGCCTGCGTGCCGTCGAGGAAGGCCTGCCCCTCGTGGTCGACACCAACTCTGGGATCTCCGCAATGATCGGCCCGCACGGCCGCATCCTAGCCCGGCTCGGCCTCGATCGGCGGGGCCTCCTGGTGCACAAACTTCCGGTTGCATTGCCGGCGACACCCTACGCCAGATTCGGGCTAACCATCGCCGGGATCATTGCATTTTATTCAGTGGCTCTTGCCGTGGTTATGCTGATATTCTCAATAACGCCCACGCTTAATAAAACCTGAAAAAGACGTCTTAAAATTTGTTCGAGCTTGCAGAATTTTGAAAGTGCTGCTATTGCAGATTGTCAAGCCTGTCCTGTAATAGCGATCTGCGGTAGAATTAGCCTCAAAACACTTTGTTTTCTTAAAATATACACAAGGCAACGTTTCTGGATGATACTGAGGCGGAGCAGGGACTTAGAATTGGGTTAAGGCGCCGATCCGGGTTGTTCGGGCCGGGTCGTGATAAATGGCATGAGTGGCACAATAATAGTGTTATGCTCATTGATTGCAATCGATATGGCAGCGGTGCCCTTGGCGGCCCAACGCCCGGAGAGCCGGAAGTGACCAGGGTGGCAAGTGAAATGAGCGAACGTAGCGAACGGGATGGACGTCCGAGTCCGATCGATGTCCATGTCGGTTCACGAATCCGGCTACGGCGCACCTTGCTCGGCATGTCGCAGGAGAAGCTGGGGGACGCCCTCGGGTTGACCTTCCAGCAGGTGCAAAAATACGAACGCGGCGTCAATCGCGTCGGCGCGTCGCGGCTGTTCGATATTTCGCGCGTGCTCGATGTTCCGATCAGTTTCTTCTTCGACGATATGCCCGAAGGCATGGACGCAACGCCGATGTCCGGCCCCCGCGGCCGCAGCCATGGCTTTGCCGAAACGCAGGAACCCTTCGGTGTGGGCCTCGATGATCATATGACCAAGCGGGAAACCCTCGAACTGGTCCGCGCCTACTACCGCATTGCCGAACCCACGGTCCGCAAGCGGATGTTCGACCTGATCAAGTCGCTTGCCCCATCAGACACGTTTCCGTCCGAGTAAGCGCAGGCCCATGCGAGCGAGGGCGGGGGGGCAGACGTTTCAGTGTCGCATGATTCCGAAAAATTACGACCGGCCCATGGAATCAGCGCCCGGTCTCCGAAAGATCAAACGGATGGGCGCGATTCTGCGTGCCAATATTAAAGCCTGAACATTAAAGCGGTTGCGCGCTTGTGAAGGCGCGACACACTTCGCTACAAGCATAGCTATGAGGGAACCACCCGCAGCGGCACCAATCATTGCACCGAGCCTGCTCGCCGCCGATTTCGGCCGCCTCAACGACGAAGTCGCGGCAATCGAGCGGGCAGGGGCCAATTGGCTCCATCTCGACGTCATGGACGGGCATTTTGTTCCCAACATCAGCTTCGGCCCCCTGGTCATCAAGGCGCTCCGCCCTCACTCCAAACTCGTGTTCGACCTGCATCTGATGATCGCCCCGGTCGATGCCTATCTGGCCGATTTCGCTGCTGCGGGCGCCGATCACATCACAATCCACGCCGAGGCCGGCCCCCACCTGCATCGCTCACTGCAAGCGATTCGCGCGCTCGGCAAGAAAGCCGGTGTCGCCCTCAACCCCGCCACCCCGATCGATACGGTCGCCAACGTGCTCGACCTGATCGACATCATCAACGTCATGACAGTCAATCCCGGCTTTGGCGGTCAGAAATTCCTGGCCAGCCAGCTGCCGAAAATCGCTGCCCTGCGCTCGATGATCCGGCAGAGCGGCCGCAAAATCCACATCGAGACCGACGGCGGCATCGACCCGGCCACCGCGCCGCAAGCGATCGAGGCTGGAGCCGATGTGCTGATCGCCGGCAGCGCGATTTTCGGCAAGCCTGACTATGCTGCCGCCATCGCGGCGCTGAAACCCTCATTATGAGTGGCCGGTCATGAGTGAAGGCGGCCCGATGATGCGCGGCGCCCGACAATGGATGGCCAAACTCGCCACCCTGCGTGGTGGCGGCGTGCCGGACGCACCCGCCTTGCCGGTGCGCGATCCATGGCCCGGCGAACCGGGCCGCGGGGCCCGGATCATCAAGGGCGAACTCGAGTATCGCGGCGCCCTCCGCCCATTGCGCCCGGGCGGTTTCACCGCAAGCGATGCCTCGCCATTGATGCTCGCGCAAATCCACGGCTTCGGCTGGCTGCGCGATCTGCGCGCCCTCGGCACCGATGCCGCCCGCTCCCGCGCCCGCGCCCTGATCACCGATTGGATCGGCTGTGACCAACTTCCCGCCATCGCGACCGCGCCGCCGGTCAGCGGTGCCCGGCTCACCGCCTGGCTCGGCCATTACGACTTCTTCGCAGCCTCGGCCGATGACGATTTCCGCCAGATGCTGATGGCCCGCCTCGTGCATGATGCCCGGCAACTTGCCGCCGCCATGCCGATCGAAGCGCGCGACGGCCGCGCCTTCACCGCCATCAAGGGGCTGATCGCCGCCTCGGTCGCCCTGCCCGAACATGCGGCCTTCCTGCCGCGCGCCCTGAAATTCCTGGTGCCGGAAATCGGCCGCCAAATCCTGCCGGACGGCTCACACGCCGAACGCAGCCCCGCTGCCCATCTCGCCGCGCTGCAGGACCTCACCGAGATTCGCGCCCTGCTGCAATCAGCCCGCGCCGAGGCCCCGCCGCAACTTCCCGGCACGATCGAGCGTATGGCGGTCGCGCTGCGTGCGCTCCGCCACGCCGATGGCGGTCTCGCACTGTTCAATGGCACCGCTGAAGACTGGCCCAATTTGATCGACCTGGTGCTGAGCCAGGCCGGCCGCACTGGCCGCAGCAACGTCTCGCTCGCCCAGTCGGGTTTTCATCGCCTCACCGCCGGCAAAACGACCATCATCGTCGATGCCGGCGCGCCGCCCGGCCAGGGCATGGACCGTTTCGCCCATGCCGGCACGCTCGCCTTCGAATTTTCGGTGGGACGCGAACGCCTCATCGTGAATTGTGGCGCGGCGCCCGCCTCCGCCACCGAATGGCGCGACGCGCTGCGCGCCACGGCCGCCCACTCCACCCTGATCATCGCCGATGTTTCATCCTCGGAAATCAAACCCGAAGGCCTCGGCCGCCGCCCGAGCACCGTCGAACTCACCCGCCACGAGGCCAATGGTGCCCATTGGCTTGAGGCGAGCCACGATGGCTGGAAAAAACCGTTCGACGCCATTCATCGCCGCCGCCTCTATCTGTCCGAAAGCGGGGAAGACCTCCGCGGCGAAGACAGTGTCGAAGCCGGTCAGCCGCAGCCCTTCACCCTGCGGTTTCACCTCCATCCCAACGTCACCGCAAGCATCCAGCAGGATAACGAAGCCGCGTTGCTTCGCCTGCCATCAGGTCAGGGCTGGCGCCTGCGGGCGGGCGGTGCCGCTCTCACCGTCGAGGAATCCATCTATTTCGGCGGCGCCGAACCTCGCCGCGCCGAACAGATCGTTCTCACCAGCACCCAGGATGGCCCGCAACAGGTCAAATGGGCCCTGACCAAAATGGGCTGAGCGCATGGCACGCATTCTCTTGACCGGCGGCGCCGGCTTCATCGGCTCGCACACCGCCGTCGTCCTGCTCGAGCGCGGCTACGATGTCGTCCTGCTCGATGATTTCTCGAACGCCGCGCGCGACGTGCCGGCCCGCCTGCACCGGATCACCGGTGTTGCGGTCCCCCTCATCGAGGCGGATATCCGCGACGAAGCAGCCATGGCGGCAGCCCTGGCCGCATTCCCGATCGATGCGGTCATTCATTTCGCGGCGAAAAAAGCGGTCGGCGAGAGCGAGGCCGATCCTCTCCTCTATTACGACGCCAACATCGTCGGCACCGTGCGCCTGCTTTCCGCCATGCGCCGCGCCCGCGTCGGGCGCATCGTGTTCTCATCCTCCGCCACGGTCTACGGCGAGCCGGATGCCTGCCCGATCACCGAGGATGCGGCCCTGCGAGTCACCAACGTCTATGGCCGCACGAAACTGGTGATGGAGGGCATGATCACCGATCTGGTGCGCACCGGCACGCTGCAAGCGGCGGCGGTGCTCCGCTATTTCAACCCGGTCGGCGCGCATCCATCCGGCGTGATCGGCGAAGACCCCAGCGGCGTGCCGGCCAATCTGATGCCCTACCTCTGCCAGACCGCCGAAGGCCGGCGGCCGCATCTGAACGTGTTTGGCAACGACTACCCGACGCACGATGGTTCGGGTGTGCGCGACTTCATCCATATCATGGACCTCGCCGAAGCCCACGAAGCCGCACTGCGCCGCGTCCTCGCCCATGACGGTGATTTCACGGTCAACCTCGGCACCGGCACCGGCTATTCGGTGCTGGACATGATCGCCGCATTCGAAGCCGCAACCGGCATCAAGGTTCCGTACAAAATCGCCCCCCGCCGCCCCGGCGACGTCGCCGCCTGCTACGCCGACCCCGCGCGTGCCGAAACCCTGCTCGACTGGCGCGCCACCCGCGGCATCGAAGACATGTGCCGTGACGCCTGGCGCTGGCAGAGCAAAATCGCCCTGACCAACCAGACCGCCTGACCCCATGCGCCCGCGCGTCCCCATCATCGCGGCCCTGCCATGCGCCCCCGCCACCTCGTCTATCTGATCGGCGAAGACTGGTTCTTCGCCTCGCATTTCCGCGCCCGCGCCAGCGCCGCGCGCGCGGCGGGCTGGCGCGTCTCGGTCATCACCCGCACCGGTGCCGCAGCGGATACCTTGCGCGCCGAAGGCTTCGATCTCCACAGCGTCGATTTCAAACGCGCCCGGATCGACCCGATCGCGGAATTTCGTCTGGCCCTGCACATCGCGGCACTCTACCGCGAACTTCGCCCCGATCTGGCCCACCACGTCGCCTTGAAACCCATCCTGCTCGGCAGCATCGCCGCCCGCATCGCCGGCGTCCCGGCCATCGTCAACGCGCCGGTCGGGCAAGGGTTCGTGTTCGCCTCGCGCACCGCCAAGGCCCGCCTGCTGCGGCCGTTCGTCAGCACCGCGCTGCGGGCGACCATCGGCACCCGCGGTGCCATCGCGGTGTTCGAAAACGAGGAAGATCGCAGCGCGATGATCGCATCCGGTGCCATCCGCGCCGATCATACCGTCCTGATCCGTGGCGCCGGCGTCGATCTCGCCCGTTTCCGACCCCATGCGCCCAACGCAGCGCCCATCCGCATCGTGCTCGGTGCCCGCATGCTGCGCGACAAAGGCGTTCGCGAATTCATCGAGGCCGCGGCCATCCTGCATGGGCAGGGGACGGAATTCATCCTCGCCGGCATGCCCGACCCCGACAATCCCGCCTCGCTGACTGAGGCCGATCTGCGCGCCGCCCACCACGTTACCTGGATCGGCCATTGTGACGACATGGCAGCCCTGTTCGCAACCTGCCACATCGCCTGCCTGCCCTCGTACCGCGAAGGCTTGCCGAAATTCCTGCTGGAAGCCATGGCGTGCGGCCTGCCATGCGTCGCAACCGATGTAACCGGCTGTCGCGATGCGGTGATCGCGGACCAGACCGGCCTGCTGGTGCCGCCGCGCGACGCACCAGCCCTCGCCGCCGCCCTCGCGCGTCTCATCGCCGATCCGTCGTTGCGCGCAGCCCTGGGTCAGGCCGGGCGCGCACGGGCCGCGCAGCTTTATGCCGAGCCGGTTATTTGCGCCGAGACGCTCACGGTCTATGAACGCGCCATCACACAAGGAGCAGGGCGATGAACCTTTCTGTCCCAAGCCTCATCACGGCAGCCGCGCTGATCGGCCTCGCGGCACTTCCAATGGCGGCCACGACCGGCATCGCCCACGCCGAGACGCGGATCGGCGCGGTCTCGACCAATTTCCGGCTCCTGGGTGCCGACGACAAAGTCGTTGTCGAACGGCTGGAAGACCCGAAACTCCCCAACGTCGCCTGCTACGCCAGCTTCGCCAAAACCGGCGGTGTCAAGGGCAGCCTCGGCGTCGCGACCGATCCGTCCCGCTTCGCGCTCTCCTGCATCGCCACCGGCCCGGTCACGCTGCCGGCCGGCCTGCCGGCAAAAAAACAGATCGCGGCGATTTCCGCCTCGTTCCTGGTCAAACATTTCAACCTCTATCGCCTGGTCGACCCCGATCACAAGGCGGTGGTCTATATGCTGATCAGCACGAAAATCATCCACGGCTCGCCGGCCAATGCGGTATCGGCGGTCCCTGTTACCGGCGGCTGATGCCCATGAGGTAAGGTAGGCAAGCACTTCTTTTTTTGAAAAAAAAGAAGCAAAAAAACTTCCGTCCTGTTGTTCTGTGCCGTTGAAACCGTTTCCGCCTATTTGAAGGCTCTGTATGCACGATAAAATCATTATCCAGCGGGCGCTGATCTCGGTGTCCGACAAGACCGGTCTGCTTGATCTCGGCCGGGCGCTGGCCGGCCACGGCGTCGAAATCCTGTCCACCGGCGGCTCGGCGAAAACCCTGCGCGACGCTGGCATTCCCGTCATCGAAGTCGCCGACTACACCGGCGTGCCCGAAATGCTCGATGGTAGGGTCAAAACCCTGGTGCCGAAACTGCACGGCGGCCTGCTCGGACGGCGCGACCTGCCGGCCCATGTCGCCCAGATGGCCGAGCACGGCATCCCGCCGATCGATCTGCTGGTCGTCAACCTCTACCCGTTCGAGCAGACCGTCGCCAAAGGGGCCGCGTTCGACGAATGCGTTGAAAATATCGATATCGGCGGCCCAGCGCTGATCCGGGCGGCAGCAAAAAACCATGATTTCGTCACCGTCATCACCGATCCCGCCCAATACCCCGATCTGACCGCCGCCCTCGCTGTCGGCGGCACCACCCTGACCCAGCGCCGCCATTACGCCGCCGCCGCCTACACGCGCACCGCCACCTACGATGCGGCGATCGCCACCTGGTTCATCGCCCGCAACGGCGATGCCGACCCCGATCTGCGCGTCACCGAAACCGTGCCGCCGCAGACCGGCGAGATTTTCCCCGCCCGCCTCGCCATAGCCGGCCTCAAGCATCAGGCGCTGCGCTACGGCGAAAACCCCCACCAGATCGCCGCCTTCTACAAAACCGGCGATCGCCCTGGCGTCGCCTCCGCGCGCCAGCTTCAGGGCAAGGAACTGTCCTACAACAATATCAACGACACCGATGCCGCCTATGAATGCGTCGCCGAATTCGATCGCCCCTGCGTCGTCATCGTCAAGCACGCGAACCCCTGCGGTGTGGCGACCGGCGTCGACCTCGCGCAAGCATGGGATCGCGCCCTGGCGTGCGATCCGGTCAGCGCCTTCGGCGGCATCATCGCCGTCAATCGCCGTCTCGATGCCGCATCGGCCGAAAAAATGGCGAGCATTTTCTCCGAAGTGATCATCGCACCCGATGCCGAACCCGAAGCCATCGCCGTGCTCGCGCGCAAGAAAAACCTCCGCCTCCTCATCGCCGGCGCCCTGCCGGACCCGATGTCCGATGGCCTGACATTTCGCAGCGTCGCAGGCGGCTACCTGGTGCAGACCCGCGATTCCGGCCGCATCACGCGCGATGACCTCAAAATCGTCACCCAGCGCGCGCCGAGCAACGCGGAGTTCGACGATCTCTTGTTCGCCTTCCGTGTCGCCAAACACGTCAAATCGAACGCGATCATCTATGCGCGCGCCGGTGCCACCACGGGCATCGGTGCCGGCCAGATGAGCCGGGTGGATTCCTCGCGCATCGCCGTCCTGAAGGGGGGCGACAGCATCGCGGGCTCGGTCGTCGCCTCCGATGCGTTCTTCCCGTTCGCCGATGGCCTGGTCGCCGCGATCGAAGCGGGGGCCACCGCCGTCATCCAACCCGGTGGCTCGATCCGCGATGCGGAGGTAATCGCCGCGGCCGATGCCGCCGGCATCGCCATGGTCTTCACCGGCATGCGGCATTTCCGCCATTGAGCCCGCATCCGGTGTTCGAGGGCGATGATGGTCCGCAGCGCCTCGGGGCAAGGTGGAAGGCCCGCTCGCGGTCTGGCTGCACAGCGCCGATCTCGCCAACCGCGCCCAGGCGCTCGGCGCCTATTGCCGGTTCGGTTCTTCCTTGCCGCCGCGCCTGTCCGAACTCGCGATTCTGGTGATGGGGGCGTATTGGCAGGCCGGCTTTGAATGGCACGTCCATGCTCCTATCGCAGAAGCTGCCG
The DNA here is from genome assembly GCF_002282635.1 of Acidiphilium sp. 34-64-41. Classification (NCBI taxonomy): domain Bacteria; kingdom Pseudomonadati; phylum Pseudomonadota; class Alphaproteobacteria; order Acetobacterales; family Acidocellaceae; genus Acidiphilium; species Acidiphilium sp. 34-64-41. The sequence continues at coordinate 17,113 of NZ_NCJX01000055.1, forward strand.
GTATTGCGCCCGGGATTATCGCTGCGATCAAAGTGCGTGCGCAACCCGTGTTCACCGAACCGGATGCCAAGGCGGTCCACGATTTTGCCCGCGCGTTGCTCGACACCCATGCCGTGCCCGATGACATCTACGCGATCGCGCGACATGCACTGGGCGAGCGTGGACTGGTCGATTTGGTGGGCGTGCTTGGGTATTACGGATTGATTTCGATGACGATCAAGGCATTTCGCGTTAAAATAGGAGAATAATATCAAAATACAATAATTATATTATAATTGAAGTATCGACACCGTAATTTGTGTCAGTTTTTCTTACGCTTATCGGAAGTCGAAACAAATAAGGAACTGAAAAATAACAACAAAGCGTGCCTATCCGGTTAAGTCAGACACCCACTACATGTGGGGTGGACCCATGCTCCCGAATAAAGCTGGGCATAGGTTGGCGCCTCGGCGCCGCCCG